>JBDTHH010000496.1:0-9173 GCA_039937055.1 Ktedonobacteraceae bacterium
CGGGTTCAGCCCACACGCCACGTCAAGCAGCGTATGGACCGGCGGCAGGTCGGCCAGGATAGTTGGGTAGAACTGGTCCAGGATCGGCAGGCGCTCCCGCGTGGACGACTGGTGGAGCATGATACGCGCGCAGGCGTCGCGCAAGGTCTGGCGATCGCCAGAGCGAGCGGCCAACCTGAGTTCTTCCAACCAGGAGGCATAAGGCATCTCATCATCAAGGAAGGCCGCTCCCACCTGGTGCAACTTGTTCTTCGTGGCCTTGATGGCCTCTTTCAGGCTCTCGCCGCGCTCAAGCTCACGCGTGCCGATGCTGCTGATGAACACCTCGCTGACATGCCTGTATTTGCGGCTCGCGTGGACGGCCTCAACCAACTGAGCGAGCTTCGGGTTGTTCCGATCGAGCATACAGCAATGTTCCTAAGCGGTCCATAAGCTGGACCATGAATCTGAGGTTGTGGATCGTCGCCAGCCGGAGGAAGAGGCTATCGTCGATCTTGAAGAGATGGTGCAGGTACGCCACGGAGTAGCGTGCGCAGCAGAGGCAGTCGCAGAAGGGCGAGATCGGCCCGTCATTCTTGATGGCTTTATCGTCGTTGACATACAAAAATGAGAACCAGGCTTCCTCCAGACTGCTTGTGGCGGGCGGCTCTGTAAAGCGGTAGAGGCGCGAGTGGCGGGCATCGCGCGTAGGCATGGCGCTATCAAAGAGATTGTAGCCCATACGCGCGCAGGCCGCGATGTTCGCGGGATGGCCGACGCCCAGGCCATGCACGGGGAACTCCGGCGGCACCAGATCTCTGGTATAGGCCAGAATATCCGTCAGCAGGTGGCCCTCGCTGTCCAGAGGCCAGCCACCGAAGCCAAAGCCATCGAAGCCGATCTCCAGCAGGGATTCAGCGCATTGCTTGCGCAGGTCACGCACCCCTCCGCCCTGGATCACGGCAAAGAGCAGCGGCTGTCGCTCCGGCGCCAGCTTCTTTTGCCGCAGCAGCCGTTGGAATTCATCCTTGCAGCGCCGCGCCCAGGCGATGGTGCGCTCGACGGATACCTGCTGCGTTGCCAGCGAGCTATCTACATGGGTGCAGTCGTCCAGGCAGATCACGACATCGGTATCGTAGCTGAGCTGCAACTGCACGCTCTTCTCAGGCGTGAGATGGAACTTGCGGTCTGAGCCATCGGGCTGAAAAGTGATGCCCTTATCGTGCATCGTCCCGTAGCGCGCATTCTGGCGGATCAACGAATAGGCCTGGAAGCCACCGGAGTCCGTGATGATCGGGCGCGGCCAGCCACACATGCGATGCAGTCCCCCAAGAGCTGTCACCGTGGAGGAGCCGGGGCGCAGCATCAGGTGGAAGGTATTCATCACTGCCGCCTGGATACCACACTGCTCCAGGTCAACGCTATCAAGCGAACGCACAACCCCCTGCGTGGCATCCGGCAAAAAGGTTGGCAGGCGCAGCGTCCCATGCGGCAGGCGTAGTTCAGTTCTATAAGCAAGCATATGTCATCTTTCTGGCCAGGTTCTCTCGCGAGTGAGCACACCATAGCATAGACAACTTCGTTGGGTCAAGCTTTGTCTCTGCAGATCAAAGCCATCAATGAGTTCGCAAGGGGAGATAGTAAGCAAATTGATACAGCAGGTATCCTTCTCGCCGCCGGTAGAGAAACTTTCCAGTTCGAGCTTCTAGGGTTGCATAGATTGGTATGTGAGGATCAAAGCCCCGGTTCTGGTTGGTTTTGAACTGCTGAGTTTCAATCTCTTGAGGCTATCCCCTTCTTTGAGGAGACGCCTTCCCCCTCCTACCAGGACGGGGGAAACTATAAGCACTAGCTCATCCAGAAGATCCTGCTCGAGCAGGGAGCGGACGAGTGTGATACTTCCATGTGCGCCAATATTCTTCCCAGGTTGCTGCTTCAACGTAGCGATCTCCTGGGAGATATCCCCCTTGAGCAGTGTTGCGGGCTGCCATTCATCGACACTGCTCAAGGTGGTTGAGACGACGTATTTGGGCGTGGAGTTAATGAAGCTGGCAAATAATGGTTCGTCGGTAGCGGTGGGCCAGTAGGTGGCCCATTCCTGATACATCACGCGTCCCAGCAGTACGGCATCCTGCGCGTTTATTACTTCCACCATGTTTTCCTGCATATCTTCATCAAAGTGCTCTAGCCAATCTCCCGGCTCTTCGACGACGCCATCCAGTGTCGTTAATAAATATCCGACAACTTTTCTCATCTTTTTTGACCTCTCTATAGTGTTGATGCTTGCAGTTTACAAGTATCAACACTATAGAACGAAGCTAGCGGAAAAACTTCTTTCATCTTGCTCTCTTGCCATATAGGACTGCCGTAGAGCATTGCCAAACACGCTCTTCAACGCAATATACAGCTTCCGAATGAGACTGTAGAGCAACCTGTTTAATGGAGTATTGCTCTGCCTGCTGCCCAATGAGGGAACTTTTCCGTAGATGCTAGCGTCATCGTTGGTAACACTCTGAAAAAACATAGCAGGAGAAAACCACGATGCTTAAGAAGTTTGCCGTCCCCATACTCGCGCTTGTACTCTTTATTCTGCAATCTCAATCGGCCTTCGCCTGCGGCGGGCTAGTCGCGCCCAACGGCTCGATCCGGCTTGCACGCGCCACTACCCTGGTTGCCTGGCACGATGGCATTGAGCATTACATGACCAGTTTTGCCTACCAGGGCGACGTGTCCAATCTGGGTTGGATCGTCCCCCTGCCAGCCGTCCCTACAAAGATTGAGGAAGGCGGCGCCTGGACGCTGCAACGCCTGGCTATTGAAACCCACCCTCGCCCCCAGGTGGACCAGTTCGCTCCGCAGGCCGCCTCCAACGCTTCTGGCGCCCAGGTGCTCCAGCGTGTAAAGGTCGAAGCCCTCAATATCGTCGTGCTCAAAGGCAGCGGGCAGGAGGTGCTGAACTGGGTCAAGAGCAATGGCTTCTTCATCAATAACGAGACCCGCGACCATCTCCTGGCCTACGCGCAGGGCAGCCCCATCTTCATGGCGGCCAAGTTCGATACCACCGCCGCCCGCGCGCGCCACCAACTGCAAGGCGATGGCACACCGCTCCTGATTACCATGAAGACGCCGCACATCTGGGTGCCGCTCGAAGTGCTGGCACTCGATGGGCAGGAGGTCCAGGCCGATCTCTACCTGCTGACCGATATGCCGGTCAACACCAGCGATGTCGGCGCGCATGTCGGGCAATCGGCGGTCGGCACCCAGATCCCTGGCGCGCCCGGCTTCCAACTGGCCTTCCAGGAAACGATGAATGATTCCCTCTTCCATGATCTTTCGACCGACCGCAACATGGGCTGGGTGCCGCGCAATAGCTGGCTCACCTACCTGACGCTCGATGCTCCTGATACAACCGTAACCTACGACCTGGGCGTAAGCTCTACCGGGGTGATCCACCTGGCCCACTTCGGCACACCACCGCTGGCCGTCGTTGATCGCGCGGCAGGCCCCACGCTCCCCAGTTGGTTCCCAACCCTGCCATTGGGTACCCCCCAGGCCGCGCTCATCATGCTCATCCTCTTGAGCATCGCCGGCACCATCGTCCTGGCCGTACGCTCAAAGGCACGCGCCCGCGCGCAAGCCTGATGGCAATCTTCTGCGGCAACGCCGCCAGTCCGTAGGGCGTGGCTTGCCTCGCCGTCCTGGTAGTGACAGGACGGCGAGGCAAGCCACACCCTACGGGCCGGGGTGATCTCTCTGTACCATATCACTCCCACGAGCCGGTGGTCGTGAGCCAGTCGAGGATGATTTCGGGCATGTGCGATGCATCCGCCTGGCGCATTGAGCAGCGCGGCAGGGAATGAAGAATCATCGAGCCGTACTCTTTGGAGATGACACGGCGATCGAACAGCACAATGGAGTTGCGCTTCGTCCCGCTCCAGGCCAGGCGATTGAGCGCGCGGCGGATGCGCAGGGCGGCAAACGGCACCGTCAACTGGTGCAGTTGGTCGGAGGACTGTTCGGCACGCGCGGCGAGCGGCGGATCGTTGAGGACCGGCATAGGCAGCCGCGTCACCAGGATACAGGCGGGTACGCGACCGATCTCATCGGTGCCATCCCAGAAGTTCCCGGTCCCGAAAAGCACCACGCGTTCCTGCTCTTGAAATATGTGCCAGAGCTGGCGCGGCGACCCATCAACGCCATGCCCCAGGAGCAAAATATTCTGAGCCTCTAACGCGGATTTCACAAATGAGTAGGAACTGCGCAGAGACGCGTGTGAGGTGAAGAGCACAAGCAGTTGCCCTTCGAGCGCCGTGGCAAGCTGCATGATCGCCTCGTCAAGATTGCGTTGGTACTGCGGTGCATTCGGCTCCGGCACATCATTGGGAACATACAGCAGCGTCTGCTCGTGGTGCTCTGTGACAACAGAAAGGGCAGGGTAGCTTTCTTTATCCTGGTCCAGGCCGAAACGTCCCCGGTAGAACGAGAAACTGCCGTCTACAGAGAGGGCCGCACCGGCCAGAACGGTCCCTGCATTAGCCGTAAGGAGCAGGCGCTTGAGTAACGCCGGCGTCTGCACAAGCTGACCATGAAGGACGGGGGCGTTCTCGCTTACCTGCGTTGCGGCCCCAACCTGGCGCTGCTGAGCCATCTGCTGCGCGGCCGGCGGCAGGGAGGGTGGCATACGCAGCCAGTAGACCATATCGCGCTCTGCGAGGCCTATGGCCTGCTCCCCAAAGCGCTTTTGCTCTTGCAGCCGCCGCGCAAGCGCCGCGAGTTCCGAGGCCAGGGAGCCATCTTCCCCGCCACCGGCACTGAGGCGATGGCGATTGCGCCCGGCTGTGAGCACCATCTTCTCGGCCTCGCGCGTGAGATCGATGACGGCCTGCAAGCGCTGAGCGGCTTGTTGCCAGGCACCCTCAACATCCATCCAGCATTCCATATTGCGCATGCTGTTCCCCAGCCGCAGTGGCTGGTCCATACGCTCCCCGCCTCGCCCACCATGAGATCGGCCTGGCGCATCACCCTTCCCACGCTCCCGCCCTCCCGTCGAGCCTGAGCGCTGCGACTCCTCAAGCAGGTGACCCAGCGTCGTAAACAGGTTCTCCACCGACACGCGGGCCTGGCGCAGCGCTTGAAACCATAAAAGCATGCGGGCATCCAGTTCCGCTTTCGAGACCGTGAGGGTCGTGGAAATTCCTCCGGGGCCATTTTCGCGTACAGTTGGAGCCGCCAGCGCCAGCAGACCCTGATAACGCCCGTCAGGCAGCTCAGCGCCAACTGTGTTCAGCATTTCAATGAGATGAATCTGGTTCAGCTCGCCGCTGCTCCAGCGCGCGGTCTCCTCTTCCAGGAGATCGGCATCAAGGATCAGGCGATGCGGTATAGCGCCGAGCAACGAACGCTCGCTGGAGAGATCATCAAGCAGGCCAGCATGAGTGGTGACGACGATCTGCGCGTCCCTGGCACGCTCCTCCGCTCTATCTATAAAGCAGTAGCCTCTCTGGCGATAGACACAACGTGCGAAAGAACTACCGGAACGCCCATCGGCTGCCGGGAGACGCTCGACGCCGGAACAGATACGCTCCCAGGCGGCGATCTCCTGTGGCAGGAGGGTAAGCTCGCTACGCTCCCCGGTCACGGTCTGCTGCGCCCATAGCCCCAGTTTGGCCAGCCCACGTGCCTGTTCCGCCGTCAATTCACCGCTTGTACGACGCAGCGCGGCCCCAAACCAGCGATGGAGACAGAGATAGCCATCATGCTCGGCAAGGTAGGCCACAGGCATGTGGCTCTTCAGCGAAGCCTGTAAGCGCGGCACGATGTTATCCACCAGGCGACGCGCGCTCTGCGAACTGGAGCAGGTAATGATCAAACGCCTGGGCGTGGCAGCACTGGCAGCAGCGGGCGTTTCAGCGAGCCACTCCAGGGTCGCAAGCAAGACGGGGGTATAGTCGTTGGCGCCAATGGTGACCTCCACCAGCAGCGGACTGCGCGTCTCCAGGGCCTCGCGCACCGCGATACGGGCGGCCTGGTAGCCACGATGGGTCAGTTGCTCAGCCTCTCCAGAGGCGGTCTCAACAAGCGTGTGAACCTGCTCAAGCGTCTCCAGGGCCGGCACGGATACCTGCTCCACAGACGGCGCAACTGGCGCGCTCTCCGTTTCGGTAGCGCGAGCGACGGCAAAGGTCAGGATGCGTGGATCGATCCCCAGTTGGGCCGCAAATTGCTCTCCCAGGCTACCGCGATGCGACCCATGATAGAGGCCATCCTGTTCCTGCCGGTCACGCAGCTCCTGGCGGAAGAACGCCAGCAAGGGCCAGTTGCGCGGGGCATCCAGATTGGCCAGGTCCTTAAGCAGCGAGATATCCACGGCCTGCAAGCGTTGATGGAGCGCCAGGAATACCTGCATGGCCAGCACCGTATCCACCATCGCGCGGTGCCGTTCCTGTGCCACAGGCACGCCAAGGTGCTCAGCAACCGAACCCAGGCTATAGCTCGGCAGCGAGGGCAGCAACACGGTTGCGAGTTCAAAGGTATCTATGAGAGGATTATTGTGCGCCAGGCCACGACGACGGAGAAAACTTACATCGAAGGGAATGCTATGCCCAACAATCGGGTATTCGCCTATAAAGAGTTGTAGCTTCTGGGCAATGGAGTCAAACGATGGCACACCTGGTAACTGCTGTGGCGTAATGCCCGTCAGGCGCTGCACCCGGTATGGGATCGAACGGCCGGGGGCAACCAGGGTCTCCATGGTGTCCAGGATAGTAGCACCTTGAAACTTGATCGCCGCAACCTCAAGAATAGCATCCTGTTCTGCATGCAAACCAGTCGTTTCCAGATCAAGCGCCACACGGATAGGCGGCTTCTTCCCCATAATAGTTCCTTGCGTCTCTCTCGATTGATTTCGGCTGTACGATGTTCTACAACGCTATTCAGAAGTGGTAGCCGGAGGGCGCCAGTTTTGGAGGAGAGCACGAGCTTGTTCTGCGGCTCGTCCCCGGTGGCTGATACGATGCTTCTGCTCAGAAGTTATCTCAGCAGTGGTCTTCCCCAGCGCTGGCACCAGGAAGATCGGATCGTAGCCAAACCCGTGTTCCCCACGAGGAGCATCAGCGATGACTCCTTCGATGACCCCTTCCGCCATCTGATGATACCCTGATGGCTCGGCAAGCACGATAGAGCAGCAAAAGCGCGCGGTGCGCTGCGCTTCAGGCAGTCCCTTGAGTTGCTCCAGAATCAAGCGGAAGCGCTCTTCATAGGAAGCATCCCTGCCCGCGAAACGGGCAGAATACACCCCAGGAGCACCGTCAAGTGCATCTATCTCCAGGCCAGAGTCATCAGCGAGAGAGAGCAAACCCGAGGCCTTCGCATAGGCCAGGGCTTTCAGCTCTGCATTTTCCGCAAAGGTGGTTCCCGTTTCCTCGACATCCAGGTCCAAATCGATATCCGTGGGTGACAACAAAGTGAAAGGCAGATCTGACAGGATAGCGCGGTACTCTTCCAACTTGTGCCTGTTGGTTGTTGCCAACAATAGATCGCGCATAGGTTCTCTTCTAGACTAAGCAGAACTGAAATGTGGCCCCATATTACCATATCACAAGGCAGTTGTCGAGATAGCGCACGGGGAAATATTCTCTTCTCTTCTCTAATCTGGTTGATCCTCCGTGAACACAATATTTTCATAGACGCTTGCCAGAGGAATGCGAAAACCGCTGCTTTTCAACTCTATCTCGTCACCTTGCCTGAACGGATGAAAGGTCCAGAGATTTTCCGTTTGGCGTCTATAGAGATCGACCGCTCGTTGCTGGGTATCAACAAGCACATACTCCTGGAGTGTTGGACTGGAGCGATAGTAATCAAATTTTTTACTTCGATCATATGTCTCCGTGCTGGGCGAGAGCACCTCAATAATCACAGAAGGGTAGCGCACAGTATCACTCTCGCCATGTTCTTGATCGCGTGGATCACAACTAATTGATACATCGGGATAGAGATAGCGCGTGGCTGAGATACTTACGCGCATATCGGAATTGTAGACCATGTATGGTCTACCAGGGAGCGCGCGGTCGAGTAGAACCAAGAGTGTAATGCTGATACGAGAATGGTTGACAGTACCACCAGCCAGCAGAGTTACAGCGCCATCAATAAACTCATAGCGTCCATCTGAGCTAGTACTGTCGAGTACCAGGTACTCCTCTACACTCATGGAACTCTGATAAGGATCGACTGCCATTTCTTTGCACCCCCTTCTCTCACTATTTTCGCACAAAACAGGATGGGAACACTACTCACTCCATGGGTGTCAAGTAGCAGGCTATTGGGCTGACAAGCTTCATGTAATGGGTGGGATGCCCCGTCCGCGTAGGGACCCGGCTTGCCGCATCCGTGTGGGGCTTGCGTGGCCAGGGGGAAGCCTCCCAGGCCCAAGTTACACGGATGCGGCAAGCCGGGTCCCTACGCGGACAGGGAAGCGCCCGCTCCCTTGTCACATGAAGGCGGTCAGAGCATTATGCCCGGCGCAAGCTTCTTTTGCACATACACTATGGCAGGCTCTTGCCAGCGCGGCTTGAGCCAGGCGAACAGGCGCGTTCTGGCCTCGGCGGGCGCAAGCTGGAGGGGTGTGATATCGTGCTCTTCCATCCAGCGCTCGGCCAGCATATAGCAGGTGCCGTTCCAGCCACTGGTGTGGCCCTGGTCATTGCGGTTCTCGGCGACGCCTGAGATGACGATATCGGCACTGTTTTGCAATTCGATCAGCGCGCGGTCGAAGGCATTTTTGTCGGCTTTGTCCTGCATGCCGGCCAGTTTGCGCAGCCCTCTGACCTCAACGACGTGGCTGTGCTGGATGACCTCGTAGACCTGCATGGTCGAGCGCGCCAGCAGACCAGCTTCGTAGCGCTCTTCCACGGTATGGGGCGAAGCGAGCAGGCATCGCACGAGCGGAAAAACGTCGCGCGCGATCAAGATGGGTCGCGAGCCGAGAAAGCGGCCATAGGCAGCGATGCCCTCGGAGGCAAAACGGTCTCGCCAGTGCCAGGGATCGGTGTCGGCGCCCGTGTGCCACGCGGCAGGCTCGGTAATCGAGTCAAGAGAGGGGTGGTCGGGGATCCATGCTGATAGTGGCAGGATGCCCAGTTGTTCTACGGCCTGGCTGGCCTCTTCATAGGTTTTCACGATGCGATGCGTCACGGGCA
>JBDTHH010000497.1:0-11290 GCA_039937055.1 Ktedonobacteraceae bacterium
GGGCGCCGATGAGGCAAGCAGGCGGGGTCACAAGATCGCTGCGAGAGCCTGTTTCAGTTGCTGGTATACTGTGTCGATATGTTCGGGCATGACCTTGACATCGGCGAGGACGGGCATGAAGTTGGTGTCGCCGTTCCAGCGTGGGACAACATGCAGGTGGACATGCTCCTCGTAGCCGGCGCCCGCCGCTTTGCCCTCGTTGATACCCATATTGAAACCATCGGGATGCATAGTGGCGCGAATGACACGCTGGGCCAGTTGCACCTGGGCCAGCATATCGACCAGCGTGGCTGCCTCCAGCTTCTCAATGCTGTTCAGGTGCTGGTATGGCACGACCATCAGGTGTCCGTTGCTATAGGGGTAGAGGTTCAGCATCATATAGCAGCGCTCACCACGGTGCAGGATGTGGTTCTCTACGTCACGGTCAGCGGCCGGCTTGGTGCAAAAGATGCATCCCGGCGCTGGCTCTGTCTTCGGCGCAATATACGCCATGCGCCATGGCGCCCATAATGTTTCCATGCTGCAAGTATAGCATATTGTAAACCTCATGGAGCGAGGAGCATCTCCAGGGGAAGGAGGGATGAAGCGCTACACATTAAGAGACGGCTTCATCTCGATTAGAAGAGTCTACCTGATCTGGCAGAGCGATCCATTGCTCAGCCCAGTGATGGATGGCATCAACAACCGGCTTGAGCGCTCGCCCTTTCTCTGTGAGTTGGTACTCAACGCGCACAGGAATGTGGGGATAGACCTGGCGCTCGACGATACCTTCCACCTCTAACTCCCGCAAGCGGTCGCTCAACACGCGGTCAGAGAGTCCCTCGACGGCTGCGGTCAATTCACAGAAACGTCGTGGCCCCCCTAGCAAAGCATCCAGCAAAAGCCCTGTCCACCGCTTCCCCAATAAGTGGATCGCCTGTTCATATCGTGGGCACATATGCTGTAGTGTCGATATATCGCTCTCTATGGCTTTCATGGTTGTTCGCCTATGTTCTCTGATCACCTGATCAGGCAAGAAAACCTCTACATAATATACACGTTTAGTATACCATGATTCGCATTCTAAAGCAAGAGAGGATGTTCATAGGATGTACGCATGGCCTGATGTACTTTCCCACAGGGCATGGCCTACCTGGCCTACGGGCCACCCTCCATATCATACCGCCTTCCACACCTGCACCGTCGTATCATTGCTGCCGGAGGCGATGGCTGTGCCGTCGAACGACCAGGCCACCGTGTTTACTGCGTCGCTGTGGCCAGGAAAGGTATAGTGCTGGCTGCCGTCGAAGGCATGCCAGACCTGGACGCTGTGGTCGGTACTGCCCGAGGCGATGCGCTGGCTATCGGGCGACCAGGCGATAGCATTCACCATATCACTGTGCCCCTGGTAGGTATAGGCAAGCTTCTGGCTCACGGCATCCCAGACCTGCACCGTCTTGTCGGCGCCGCCCGAGGCGATATATTTACCATCGGGTGACCAGGCGACGGCATTCACTATATCACTGTGCTCTGAGTATATGACGGCGTTGCTGCCATCGGCGGCGCTCCAGATCTGGACGCTGTGGTCGGTGCTGCCCGAGGCGATGCGCTGGCTATCGGGCGACCAGGCCACGCTGTTCACTGCATCTCCATGGCCCGAATACGTGTAGGCATTGCTGCCGTCAGCATGGTTCCAGACCTGGACGGTGTGATCGGCGCTGCCGGAGGCGATACGCGTGCCATCGGGCGACCAGGCCACGCTGTTTACTACGTCTCCATGGCCCGAATATGTGTAGGCGTTGCCGCCACCGTTGGTATCCCAGACCTGCACTGTCTTGTCGGCGCTACCCGAGGCGATACGCGTGCCGTCGCCCAGGCAGGCGACGGCATTGACGGCATCGCCGTGTCCCCCGTAGCTAGTGAGTGTAATGGCGTTGCTGGTATACCAGACATGCGCCGAGAGATCCTTGCTGCCCGACACGATGTACGTCCCTCGCGCCGGCACCCACGCGACCGCGCTTACGGCTCGAAAGTGTCCGCGATAGATAACCGAGGTGGTGCCAATGGGCTGCGGTGTGGGCGCCAGCCTGGCTTTCGCAGGGGGCGTAACGTGCATAAAGGGGTGAGCATGCGTCCACCAGGCTACTCCACCCCCGAGCAGACCAGTAGCCGCCAGGCCTGATATGCCCAGTACAATTGAGCGACGGGAGATGCGACGCCCTGACCCTTGCCAGGCTGGCACGAGGAGCGGCGTATATTGCGTCGCCTCGCCCCACGGCGTATCGGGGGGCGCCTCCACCTCTGGCAGAGTAGCCTGGGAGAGCAGGATTTTCTCAACCCGAACAGGGGTGGCAGGCAGGATCAGCCGCGGCTGCGGCAAGAGGGCTGCCTCGAAGGCCGCCACAAAATCCAACACGGACGCGTAGCGCTGCGTCGGCTCTTTCGCCAGCGCGGTCAGCACCACCTGCTCAAGCACGGGCGAGAGGTCGGGAAGGCGCTCGCGGAGCGAGGGTGGGGTCGCATTAATGTGCTGAGCCATGATTTCGGTGACAGAACCTCGGAAAGGGCAGACGCCGCAGAGCCACTCGTACGCCATAATTCCCAGCGCGTACTGATCGCTGGCCAGGACCGGTCTGCCATGGAGCTGTTCGGGAGGCATGTAGCTGATCGTACCGATGATCTCTTGCGTCAACTGGAAGCGCGAACTCTGCGCGACAACCGCGATGCCGAAATCGCTCAGCAGGATCTCACCTTTACGTCCGACGAGGATATTCTCCGGCTTCAAATCGCAATGGATTAAGCGTTCATTGTGGGCGTATTGCAAGGCATCGCCAACCTGCTTGATGTAGGAGAGGATGGTGTTGGGCGCGAGCTGACTACCTCGCGCGTGACGCTGCCGCAGAGTGCCGTTGGGAGCATAGTCCATAACGAGAAAAGGCACGCCCTGGCTCACCGCGAAATCCAGAATGCTGACGATGTGGGGGTGACGCAGGCTGGCGACGATGCGCGCCTCCTCGCTGAACAGCTTCACATCTTCCGCCGCCAGCCGGGTACGCAGGAGCTTGATAGCAGCATTGGTGCACAGGTGGATATGCTCGCCAAGGTACACATCGGCAAAACCGCCTATCGCCAACAGGCGCAGCAGGCGATAGTTGCCAAAGTGTTGTCCTGCACGGTCCGCCGCGTATTCGCTGCTCGTGACGGGCGCCACTGCCGGGGATACCGTAGGTAATTGTGAAGATGTCTGGTCCATAGCACCTCTCACCGCCTGCTCTCTACTTCTATAAGTATTGTATGGAGGCAAAAGGCCAGATGTCAATATCCGCCGCCACACCTCAACAGCAAGGAGACCGGCTGTGCAGGTATGCAAAAACCATAAAAATCAGCGAAAAATCAGCAATCTTAGCGGATCAACATGCTGCCCAGAGAGATAATGCAGAAGAGCACCACGAAGATCACCGTGATATTGAAGACCAGACGCTCTACCCCGCGTCGCGTCTTAAAGACCGAGCCCGCGCTGGTGCCGCCAAAGACGCTTCCCAGGCCCGCGCCGCGTACCTGGAGTAAGATAAAGATCATTACAGCAACACCGAGAATAATCTGTACGACTCGAATTGCCGGAAGCCATGTATGTAGAATAGCCATATTACTTTCCTCGCTTTCTTGCAGCCCAAACATTCGTCAGGATTATAGCATATTATGCCCAGACCCGCCAGCCCAGGTGGACCTGTCCTCGACCCGCGTATGGGCTATGGTTGGCCTTCATGCGCTCGCTCGTGGCACGCCGGACACAGCGCCACAAAATGTTCACGCCGGTAGCGGTTGAACATGCTCCTGGCGGAATACACGGTATGCAGTTGTAGCTCGTCGCACGGCTCTCCACACTCCGGGCAACATCCACGCGCTTCCACAATCAGCGAGTGCTTCAGAGAGGCAATGCGGCTCATATGGAATGTATCCAGGCTGACATGAAACAGAAAGCCCGCCAGGATCAACCAGAGGGTTTTTGAGCGCGTATATGTTGCGATCAACGCCAGCGCCATCAATAGAGGCGGCTGGTGAAATAGCTTGGTCGCCCGTCTCTGTGTGGGATGCGCCTGGGTGAAATAGCGCAACGCCGCACGCAGGCTAAGCGTGCGGTGCGTCGCCACGTACCACAGATAGTGGTCAACATCGATGAGCACACTGGCCGACAGGGGGATCCAGGTATCCTTTTTTAACCAGGGCAGCGCGACAAGCGCGGCCGCCGTAGAAAGTTTAATGTGTTCTTGTACGCGCATCTTACAACTTTCTTAATGTCCATGGGTATGAATATGAGGCGCCGTTTTCTGAACAGGTTTATCAGGAGAGGTGTTGGATGGGCCACCAAGCCACAGGTACGGGCCGCCACTGCCGTTATCTGGGGAGATCAGCAAGATATCACTATCAAATGGCCCTGGCACATCTTGCTCAACCTGGGCAACATAGTTCATAGTGACCCCTTCGTGCATCACCCGGCTGACATCCAGCACTTCCAGCGAGTTGGCAACATTCAGCAAAGCCGCCATATCCATGCCTTCATGCAGATCGCCGGCAATCCAGAAGACCACACCATCGCGCTGGAACATCAACTCGCTGTGCTGGTTAAAAAGCCAGCGGCGTGAGTACTTATTGAGGATACCCCATTGGCCATGGATATAGATAGCCTGCGCGTGGTCATTCTGATCGGTCCCGATGCCTCGAGCCGCCCCCGATTCAACAACCTGATAGACATCACCGCGCGGCTTGAATTCACGGATAGCAAGCTGAGCCGTTTGTCCCTGGATCAGCGCTCCCGGCCCGGTGTAGGTGTATTGCAGCTCGACGACCGGGCCATCAGCCCATCTCTGACCCGGAGCTTGATTTATATACACCTGGTTCAGCGTATAGTTCGCCGGCGATGTTTGAGGCCAGTACAGCGGAAAATGTAGCTGCTGCTGCACGCTTAGCAGGCCAATTGATGCCGGCCGCGAATCGATATCAGCCAGCACTGGGGCAGCCTGAGATAAACGAGAAGTGTGAAGATTTCCACGAACCTGGTAGACGCCAGTTCGAGTATTGCCAAGCAGCAACTGTACGCCTGAAGCAAACGATGGCGCGGTAAATACCACCGTAACAAGCATAAAGATAAGCAGTCCAGCAACAAGCGTGAGGAGAGAGCGACGCTTGCCAACCCCCTGGGCAAACTGTCTCAAGGAGGGTCGGGAAACAGAGAAGAGACGGCGTTTTAATTTGAGGCGTCGGAAGACAGCAGCATTCGTCTTATGCTCAAACCCGCGCGCTACAGGCACGAAGCGCGGGTCTTCAGGCTCAAGCAGGGTCTGCACAAAGTAAGGAGGGGTACGCTCTTCATCAATGGAGAAGAGGGTCTCCAGTTCGTGCGCAAAGAGAAGCTCTTCCTCGCTAAAATCAGCGGGGAGTGGCTGGTTATCTTTAGCATGCAAGTGAAACAGGGGATCACCTGTATATTGCGTATTATGTTGTTCCTCGAATTCGCTCATACTCATGTGACGGCTCCTTGAGCGTCTCGCGTAAGCTCTTCCGGGCTCGCCAGAGCCGTGTATCCACGGCGTGACGGGTCAGACCCGTTTTGGCTGCCAGCTCTTCAGTACTGGCAAACTTGAAATATCTCAGATAGATCAGGTAGCGGTCAAGCTCAGGCAACGTCGCCAAGGCGAGGCGCAGTTCCTCGCGCCTCTCGTTTTGTTCCAGCAGGGATTCTATGCTGGCATCAGGGTGTGGAGGAAGCGCAACGCGATTATCGTGTTCGTTGCCTCTCCATCCATATCCACTCTGTCCTCCACTACTATCTGATGATGACCAGCGGTAATTTTCCTCCGCTGATTGTATGCTGTAAGCCCGTCGCCGGGATAACTGGCGACGACGATCCAGGGCGATGTACTTCGCGCGCATCGTTAACCATGTTCCGAGTGTGGCGCGTACAGAGTCAAAGGTATCAATCTCTTGCCAGGCTACCACGAAGAGGTCGTTGACACATTCTTCAGCGTCCTGGGTAACACCGATTCCATCCAGTACATTACGTATAAAATAGAAAAACTCGCGAGAATACCGGGAGATGAGCGTCTCCAAAGCTTCGGGATTGCGTTCCTTCAACTTTTGAGTAAGGTCCTCATCAGACCAGTCCTGTCGCACCATGTTCGCTCCTTGCAGACCGTGGCGTTTCTCTCGTAGTTTACACTACCCTTGCTAACCACCTCTTCAGCAAGTCGTGAACCTGCTATCTCCATGAAATAGCGCATCACGCCTTGCAGAATACACGCGGTGGCGGTGCAATCGCCCTCACTAAAAAGATATACGTACATTCCAGCGCCATACTCACATGCTACTATTACCATTGTGCGCGAAAGCTGACCGAAAGTCAAGTTAAATTCTCGTCTGGCCCCCTACTCAGATGCGACCTACATGTGTTCTTTTTCAATGCACGTGCTATAATAGCGCGACCAACAACTTTTTAATGGGGGGGGTTTTATATCATGACATTCTCTATCGTGGCACGCGACCCACAGACGGGCGAATTAGGCATCGCCGTACAATCAAAGTTCCTGGCCGTGGGGGCTGTTGTACCATGGGCAAGGGCCGGGGTGGGCGCGATAGCCACGCAGTCCTTCGCCAATACCAGCTACGGTCCACAAGGACTGGAATTCCTGGCTACCGACCTATCCGCTGCTCAGACAATTGCCCGGCTGACGGCTGAAGACGAGGAGCGTGATCAGCGCCAGGTGGGAGTTGTAGGGGTCACCGGTGAGCCAGCCACATATACCGGTAGCACATGCTTTCCCTGGGCGGGAGGACGCGTGGGCGAGCATTACGCGTGCCAGGGCAATATCCTGGTAGGCCAGGAAACGGTACAGGCGATGGCGCAGACCTTTGAGGGTACAGCGGGCCTGCTGTGCGACCGGCTGCTCGCAGCTCTGGCCGCCGGACAGGAGGCGGGAGGCGATAGCCGGGGCCGGCAATCGGCGGCCCTGCTGGTCGTGCGGGAGAGAGGTGGCTACGGTGGCTTCAATGATCGCTTCATCGATCTACGCGTGGACGATCACCCGCGGCCGATCGCCGAGCTAAAACGTATCCTGCAATTGCATAAACTCTATTTATTCCCCCCCGATCCCAACGATATTCTCGCCGTCGACGCGACTGTAGCCCGCGAGTTACAGGCCTTGCTGACCGCCACCGGCGATTACAAAGGCGCCATCAACGCCAATTATGATGCCGCCACCCGCGACGCTCTGCGCCAGTTCAGCGGCCGCGAGAACCTGGAAGAACATTGGTTTGAGGACGCGCGCATTGACAGAGTCGTGCTCGATTTTATGCGCGCTACAATACATACTCAATAGCATTTGAATATGTTCCAATGCCTCATAGCTCTATCTCATCCAGTGAGACCAGCCCGTGTCTGACGGCGTACATGGCAGCCTGCGTGCGGTGCGCGAGGTGAAGCTTCGTGAGGATATTGCCGACGTGGGTCTTGATGGTCTCATCGCTCACCACCAGAGCTTCGGCGATCTCGTGATTGGTGCGCCCAAGAGCCAACTGGCGCAGCACCTCTTGCTCACGCTCGGTCAGAGGGGAGACACGCGCGTTCTCGCCGCGCACCAGTTCTTGCAGCACAGCGGTGGCCACCGCCGGGTCGAGCAGCGACTGGCCGCGCGCCGCCGCCCGCACGGCAGCCAGCAATACCTGGGGTTCAGCATCTTTGCGCACATAGCCGATGGCGCCCACGCGTAAGGCCGCCACGACTCGCGCCTCATCCGTGTAGCTGGTTAGCGCGACAACCTGCGTGTGAGGCGTCAAGGCGCGAATACGCTCGATCGCCTTGATACCATCGATGCCGCCTGGCATCAGCAGATCCATCACCACAACATCCGGCAGCCATGCCTCCACCTGCTGTAGCGCCTCCTCGCCGCTCGACGCCTCGCCGATGACGACCAGGTCGGGGAAGGATTCCAGAAAGACGCGCAATCCCTGGCGTACCACACGGTGATCATCTACCAGCGCGATGCGGATGCTAGCCATTGTGTGCTCCATGTCTGTCTTCTCCATTCCTTACCGGCATGCTTTGCCAATGCACCGTCTGTATGTACTCCACCAGGTTGAGTAGAGGCCAGCATATCAGTATAGCAAGTTGCGCGTCGCTGACCCACTGTGCCAAGGTAAGCGGCGGAAACGCCAGAGTGAGAGGCCCAAAGAAGAAGGAGAGTACAACCACAAGCAGCCAGAACTGGGCGCTTCTCTTCACTCCGTTTCGCCTCTGCACCATTTCATTCACTAGCTCGGACCACGCTGATACGGCATAATAACGCTCCAGCACGCGATACGATTGTACCAGTTCTATGAGCGCGAAGCCAGCAAGGGCCAGGGATAGCGCCAGCAAAGCCCAGATATTGAGCCGCACAGGCCAGGTGTGCTGCACGCTGGGTAGATACCATATGCACAGGCAGCTCAGGGCTAGAATGCTAAAAAGCAGTTCGTGCTCCCTATAGCGCAAGGAGAATCTCTGGACGTTTGTGCTACCAGCCGCCAATACGACCCGTGTACTGTAGCGACGGGCCTGGATATACATACACAGTGCCACAACGAGTGCCAGCCCTATCGCTACAAACGGTATATCAAGCAGAATCAACGCCCCGGCGAGTCCCGCCGCCTCCAGACCGAATTGTAGATATTTTCCGGCCTGTTCCATCGATGTCGTGATTTCGGCCTCTACAACGGCGTTCTCTTGCTTCACCAGGGGGGCAACGAATGGAATGTGCAGATGCAGGATTGTGCCTGCGCCAGACGTAGTCTGCATGTCTATGGTACCACCCAGCGACGCAGCGCGCTCGCGCATATTGGGCAGTCCCATACCGCTCTGGCTTGTGGCAACCTCGAAGCCCTGACCATCGTCGCGCACCTCCACATGCAACGCTTCATCCCATGTGTACAAACTCAGCCATACATGGTGCGCGCGGGCATGGCGCGCGATGTTAGAGAACGCCTCCTGCACAATGCGGAACACCATCTCTTGTGTCCCTGGCGGCAAACGCTCCTCGGGAGGCAGCGCGCTTAACTCGACGCTCACCTGGGCATCCGTGCGGTATCCCAGAGCCTGGGCCTGTATGCGCAGCGCCTCGACCAGCCCCACATTCTCCAGCGGCGCGGGGCGCAACTGTTGCAGCAGCGCCTGCATCTCCACCTGGGCCTCCTGGGCGCTGCGCTGAATATCGGCAAGCACGACGCCTGCCTCGCCAGGACCGTCTTCAGTGCGCGCCTGCGCCGCCGCGACGCGCATACTGATACCGAACAACTGCTGTTTGATTGAGTCGTGCAGGTCGCGCGCCAGCCGGTTGCGCTCCTCCTGCGCGGCAGCTTCGCTGGCCTGGCGCAGCAACTGATCGCGATACTCGCTGCCCAGTCGCTCCCGCTGTAGCAACTCACGCGTATGCTGCTTCAAGACATGCAACTGCGCAAAGAGCGGCGTCAACGGCCAGCGCCAGCGCAAAGCTCCATCCTCCTCAACAGGGGACCCGCCGACCAGGCGCGCGAGTGCCAGGTGCGCCAGGTACAGGGAATACTGGATGTTCAGGGTCAGCAGCAGCCCGGCGACTCCGGCTACCACCATAGCGAGTATGCTCACTACCGGCTGCTGTATCCCTATACTATCCGCCAGGGAGGCCACGCCTAGAGCTATGCCCCCGGCAAGCAGGAAGCTGACCACAAGTTGCAGCGCGAGGCCAACCTGCATCGACTCTACCTGTTGCATCGTCTTCTGCTGCATGCATCACCTCGTTTCTTGCGCTACAGGGACGGCGCTTATCTCAGGGGCCGTCGCCTTGCTACTTCGCAGGCCGATCATCGCGTACACGCCTCCGATGAAGATGAGCAGGCCCGACGCGGTGAAGAGTGTATCCACCGGGCCGAAGGCCATCCCAAACACCTGCGCATGAAAATTATGTAATGTAACGCCATCAAGGTAGCCAGAGAGGCCTGTTGCTATCATGAAGGCCACCATCGATATAGGACTCACGAGAGAAGAGACGCGCCCGACCATCTCGCGCGGCGTCATCTGGAGAATGAGCGGGCCGGATGCCACAGCCAGCGTGGCCAGTGGCACGCCCATGACAAACAATAACACAGCCGCCGGGAGAAAGCCTGTCAGGCGCGCATAGATGGTCACCAGCACGCCTAATGCCAATATAGAGCACCAGATCGTGCGCGTCAATCCGATACGTTGCGCAAACACAGAGGCCAGAATAGCGCCCACAATGGTGCCTATGCCCAGCACTGCATCCAGTGTGCCATAGAGCGCCACCGGAGTATGGAGATTCTGGGTCACAAAGAAGACATCGAGGGTATTGATCACGCCCGCGCCCAGCATGGCGATTATAGTAGAGACAATCAGCGTCACCAGGATGCGGCTGCTCAAGAGAAACCGCAGGCCCGCGCTAAATTCCTGCCAGAGGCCAGCGGCCTGCCTGGGTGCGGCGCCTTCCGAGAGGCGGGGAACCTGGATGGCCATAATCGTGGTAAACGAGATGACGAACGAGAGCGCGTTGAGCAGCAACGCCCACTGCACGCCAAAAGCGAGCAACAACGGTGGGGCCAGCGGGGGGCCAATGATCGCGGCCAGGCTCATCGATGCCTGGCCCAGCCCCATGGCCCGCGCCTGCTGCGGCTCCTCAACAATATCCCCAATCAGCGTGAGCATGGCCGGGCGGAAGAACTGGTCGCAGGCATTCACTACGAAGACAGTGATATAGATCATGCTGAGCTGCCAGGCGGGGGAGAGCGACATAAGACTCGCGAGCAGTAAGCAGGCTATTGTCGCGCAACGCAGGGCATCCATCGCCAGCATCGTACGCCGCTTCTCCCAGCGATCCACAAAGACGCCCGCCAGTGGTCCCAGGACAATCGATGGCAGCGAACTCAGTAGCAGCGCGCCGCCCACAGCCAGAGGTGCCCACGACTGTCCCTTCGCGACCTGTACCACGATCCAGATCACCAGAGTGGTATTGAAGACAAAATCGCCGATAATCGAGATCGCCTGCCCACTCCACAGTAGCGCGAAGTTACGATTGATAAGCATTTTCAAGATCTACCTCCTCATTTCTATGACAAACTAAGCATAGAAGAAAGGAGGCGTCCTGCCATCGCCCATAATAACGAAGGAAATCCCCCGTTTGGGGGATTTATATGATAAGCACCCTTATCTTGTGCAGAGACACGTAGGGGCAGATATCCACGCAGCCAGAACACAGGATACAGATCGAGGGGTCGATCATGATATTCAACTGGC
>JBDTHH010000498.1:0-7789 GCA_039937055.1 Ktedonobacteraceae bacterium
GGGCCAGCATGGAGGCCCGGCGGCAGATGGCTTCGATATCCGCGCCGCTGCGACCCGGCGTCAGGCTCGCCAGTTCCTCCATCGTGATCTCCGGCGCGAGCGGTTTGCCGCGTGTATGCACGGCAAAGATCGCCCGGCGGTCGGCCTCGTCGGGATAGTCCAGCTCAGTAATCAGGTCAAAGCGACCCGGACGCAGCAGCGCAGGGTCGATTAACTCAGGGCGGTTGGTGGCGGCGAGCACAATCACGCCCTCGCGGCCCTCGATACCGTCCATCTCCGTCAGCAGTTGCGCCATCACGCGGTCGCCCACGTGGCCATCAATCTCGCCGCCGCGCCGGGGAGCCAGCGCGTCGATTTCGTCGAAGAAAATGATACAGGGCGCCGCCTGCTTGGCGTGGCGGAAGACCTCGCGCACGCCCTTCTCGGACTCGCCAACCCATTTGGAGAGCAGTTCCGGCCCCTTGATAGAGATAAAGCTGGCGTCGCACTGGTGAGCCAGGGCGCGCGCGATCAGCGTCTTGCCCGACCCCGGAGGGCCGGAGAGCAGCACGCCGCGCGGTGGCTCGACTTTGGCGTTATTGTAGATCTCTGGATAGCGCAAGGGCCATTCTACGGCCTCTGTCAACAGTTCCTTGGCCTTCGCCTGCCCGCCGATGTCGTCCCATGAAGTCTCGCTGACCTCAACATAGACCTCGCGGGTCGTCGATGGCTCGACCTCGCGCAGGGCCGCCTGGAAGTCCGCCATCGTGATATTCAGGCTCACCAGCGTCTCGTAAGGGATATAGCCGCGCTGGTAGTCGATGTGGGGCAGCACGCGGCGCAGAGCGTTCATGGCAGCCTCGCGACAGAGCGCCTCCAGGTCGGCGCCTACGAAGCCTGGAGTGAGCTGGGCCAGGCGCGCGAAGTCGATATCGTTTGCCAGGGCCGCGTCCCGGCTATGGATACGCAGGATCTCCTGGCGTCCATGCATATCCGGCACGCGCAGGGAGATTTCGCGGTCGAAGCGGCCGGGGCGGCGCAGGGCGGGATCGAGCGCGTTTGGCTGGTTGGTCGCACCGATCAAGACAACCTGCCCGCGCGATGCCATGCCATCCATCAGGCCGAGCAACTGCCCAACGATGCGGCGCTCCACCTCACCACCGGTCTCAGCGCGTTTGGGAGCCAGGGCGTCCAACTCGTCGATAAAGATGATGCTCGGCGCGCGGCGCTGCGCCTCCTGGAAGATCGAGCGCAGGCGCGATTCGCTCTCACCATAAAACTTATTGATGATTTCGGGGCCATTAATCACGAAAAACGCCGCGTTCGTCTCGGAAGCCACGGTGCGTGCGATCAGGGTCTTGCCGGTGCCGGGAGGGCCATAGAGCAGCACGCCTTTGGGTGGTTCCACCCCTAGACGATCAAAGACGGCCGGATATTTCAGTGGCAGCTCAATCATCTCACGGATGCGCTGGAGTTCCTTGCCCAGACCACCGATATCTTCGTAGGTGACCCGCCCAGGTGCGCCCTGCTTGCCAGCCCCACGAGCCTGCGCGCGCACCACCGTCCCCGGCTGCACAAGCACAGCCTCAACATCAGTGGTATCCTGCACAGGTACCGGCGGCTCAAGATCAGCGAGTTCGCCGGAGTTGCGCTTGTGGACGGTATAACTTGGTGTGGCGGGCGACGTGCTAATAATCAGAAATTCGCGCGGGGCGGCCCCCGGCGTACCCACGCGTAGCAGGTCGCCGATAACCACGGGCAGCCCGACAAGGTAACGCGCGATATATTGCAGGTCGCTCTCTTGAATGGGGGCACCGCTGGTGAGCGGAAGCAGCGTGACCTTCTCGGCGCTCTGAACCTTCGCCTTGTGGATGGTTACACGCTCACCGAGGCCCGATGCGCTATTCTGGCGCACCTGGCTATCCATCTGGATGCTCTGCTGGCCACGATCAATGGCAGAACTCGGCACAAGCTTGGCGGCCGTTGTACGCGCGCCGGTGATCATCACGATATCGCCCGGCTGGCAGCCAAGGCACGCGATATTGGCCGGATCGATGCGTGCCACCCCGCGCCCGACCTGGAAGCCTTCGACAACCACAAGTTGCAAGCTGTCCACAGTCTTAGCAGGCTGCTTCTGTCCATTATCCTGCACGGCCGCCGCCGGTGTATTGTTGCTCGTGCTGTCGGATGGAAGTTTGGTTGTAATTCTATGTGCCGGTGTCGCCGTTGGGGCTTCACCATCGCTCGTGCTACGCGGCTCCTCCATAAAACCTCCGGGCGGACGCCATCTAGTGCGCCCCCTACAAAATTGTAATCATATCAATTGTAATCATAGCGCGGCTGACGCGATCAATCACGCCCCCAATAAAAAATGTTATGGTATCACAAAGGGAATGAGGCAAGTCATGGTCGCCATCGCTCATATACACACATATATACGCTAGACACGGTGGAAAGTTGAAAGATCAGGCTTTTAACTCTTGACACAATAACCTCCACCTCTGTTAAAATGAGTGGGGTCCGTTCGTAGGATCTTTTTATTATGTCAACGCTTAGTGAGTTTGAAGAGAAGAGAAAAGTATGGACAATCAACCGCCTTCGGGGCAGCCACCATATGGTCAATACGGGCAGCAGCCTCAATTCGGCCAACAGCCGCCACCGCAGCAATATGGCCAGCCTCAATTTGGCCAGCAGCCTCCCCCACAACAGCAATATGGCCAACCCCAATTCGGCCAGCCACCGCAGCAGCCGTACATGCCGGGAGATAAGGATTGGATGACGACCTTGCTGCTGTGTCTTTTCACAGGCTGGGTCGGGGGAGCACGCTTCTACACAGGTTTCACGACCCTGGGCATCCTCCAGCTGATCACGCTGGGTGGTTGTGGTATCTGGACACTCATCGACCTGATCTCAATCATTACTGGCAGTTACAGGGACGTTAATGGCCGTCCATTATACCGGCGGGCATGAACAACGAAGCACGTATAGCTCTGGGGAAGATCGCCGCGTACCTGCTTCTTCCCCTCGGCTTTGTGTTGATTCCCGTCTCCTGGTTTGAGGCACGCCGCTCCATCTGCCTGATCCGCAATCTATGCGGCTTCCCCTGCCCAGGCTGCGGTATGACCAGGGCACTGGCCTGCGTCCTGCATGGCGACTTCAAGAAAGCACTCTCCTATAATAAGTTGATAGTGCTGGTCTTTCCACTTCTATGCTATGTATGGCTACAATCGGTGAGCGCTGAATATAGAAGATACAGGTTGTCGCGCGGGTATGGTGGCTCACACGCATAGGGGCCATCACGCGTAGGGGCGCCTGGCTCGCCTCAAGCGATGGGGATGCCCGTACGCGTGTGAGCCAGGCGGGCTTGTAAACGGCGCCCCTACCTGTCTTGGTCCGTATATCCTATCTAATGATCTGCCATCTTATTACAAGACGTGTTAGCCGAGTTGGTGGCGCACCTCTTGCATATCGTAGTAGATTGACTCGCGTACGATCTTCTCGTTATGGCGCACCACGACGGTCACGCCGCGGATAGAGAAGGGGCGGCCGGTGGCGGGCAAGCCGGGGAAATCGCCGCTGTGGGTGCCGCTGGCCACCCATTCGACGCTCACCTGGTTGCCATGGGCGACGCGGTTCGTCACCTGCAATTGCAGATCGGGAATAGCCGCCATACCGACATGCTTGCGCGCCATGATCGCCTCGCGACCGACAAAGGCTTCCCCATACATACTATCTTCGACTACCGCGTGAGGAGCATAATCCTGATGCAGCGCGCCTGCGTCTTGCGCGGTCTGATTCTTTAGATGCTGGTCGTGCAGTTGGATATGCCTTTGGCTAGCGGGGTGAGCGCTGGCCTGTGTGCCTGTCCCTGGCAGCGCGCCTCTTGAACTCGTTACCTCGGTCGCCGCGACAATCGCGCCAACGCCCGTGGCAGAGATACCCATGGCGGTAAGAGCCTTCATAAAATTACGGCGCGGCATCTTGCCTGCCCGCACATCCTCGACCATCTGAGGGATAGTTTCTTCTGCTTGCGACATATATCCTGCTTTCTCCTTAACCAGATCAATGACCTGACATATATAAAATAATAGGCTATAACGAACATACGCGCCGCTATGCTCTTACTATAACGCATTACCCCTGCGATTTCAGCAACGGGCTGGTTAAGAACGGGAGCGAAATCGCGAAATGGGGTTACATTTCATTAACCTGCGACCCAGGTTGCCGTGTTCGCATAGGAGGGATCCCGTGGGAGTGACCACATCGACACCATAAAATGGTGTTACAATAACGTACTAGAATAGAGAAGACATATTATTTATCAGTAGTGAACGAGGGGGAATGAGTAACGTGCAAGAGAGCAAAGAAGAAATGGGTATTGACTGGTCTGATGGCAGGCTATTGCCAGCATTCCAGGTACCGCAGCATCTGGATGTCTACGATCTACGCGGCACGCCGGCCGATGTACAGCTTAGCGTCACGACTCTGGCCGGACTGCTGAACCGCCCACAGCCACGGGTCTATCTTATCAACAACAATGACGACGAGTTCTGGCTCAAAGAGGCCTTTGGCTCCATAGCGCAGAGCAGGCCCACGATCAGCGGCGGCGATATCCCTGGCGCCATGCTCACGGCGTATCCAGGTTGTGTCAAAGGCGTCATTCTCTATGATCCGGACTTCCTGGATAGCATCAACATCGCCACAACGCTGGCAGGTCAGCGTGAAGGCATAGTTGTCTCGCCGGCCCAGGCTCAGGTGCTCCAGCAGGCTCCCCATCACCTGACGCTCATTGAAGACCTGCGCACCTACAAGTGGCGCAGTCGCTTGCAGGCCTACACCTGGGCGCAGCAAAATCTGCTCGCCGGTTCCTCACGCCACCTGGTTGCAGGTCTCGATCCGAAGGTCACCAGCGGGCTGCGCTCATTTTTAGTGGCCGCCAACGCATTCGTCTACTGGCTCGACCCGCGCGACCTGCTGCCTCATCCATCACAAGAGTGGGACTCGGAGCGTGGGCTGATGAAGCAGATCCTCGACGCCTTCCCGACAGGGGTGATCCATCTTGGCTGGTTCATTGACGAGGGCAGCGGCGTCAGCCTGACCTCCCAGGCGGCGAAGCTGGTACTGGCCAGCGACTATTTCTACAACCTGGAGACCTGGACGAGCGTGCCAGCCACCGGCCCGCTGAGCCGGGCCCAGCCCGTGCAGGCACAGACCATCATCCCTCCATCTCCGTCTTCTCCCGACAGCGCAGACAATAAGGCGGATATCTTCGTTTCATTTACGATCAGCGATGGCGACAATCTACAGTACGTCCAACACCGTATGCTACACCTGTGGAACGATCCCGCGCGCGGCTCCGTACCCATTGGCTGGACGCTGCCACCGGCGCTGGCCCAGGCCGCGCCAAAGCTGGCGGAATACTACACACGCACCGCGACAGCTCACGATGAACTGCTGGCAGGGCCGAGCGGGGCCGGGTATATGTTTCCCTCGCACTGGCCCGCCGAGCACCTGCCCTGGTTTCTGCAACTCACTAGCAAGTTGATGGCAAACATGGGCATGACGACGCTCCAGGTGCTGGATGTAGACTCCTTGCAGGGCATGGGGCTATCTTTCCTGGCCTGGCTGGGCGGCGGCGGCATGGAGTTCAGAGATACCGCCTTGCACCAGACCTTTACGCAGGCGCTCGCCCCTGTTGGCCTGCTTGGGCTACTGAGCGGGGCCGCAGGCAGCCGGCCGATCTCTGCCAGCTATCATGGCCTGCCCGTCTATCAGAACCTGGGCCTCGCCAACAGCGTCCACAAAGCGGCCTCGCTGATCCGCAACGCCGTTTTAGGCAATACGCAGCGCCCGCTCTTCCTGAACATCTACATCCTGGCCTGGAATATGACGCCATCGGACATCAAGCAGGTGATAGGGCAGCTTGGAGAGGAATATACCGTCGTCACGCCAGGAACGCTGCTGCGCCTGATCGCCGCGAATTAAACGCATGCTCGCACGAGACCAGCAGCCGGCTCCCGGTACCTACCGCCTGGCGAGCGGCATTCGCGTGGTATCACGGGAGGATAGCGAGGTGGTGATCTGCCGCTATCCCCTGCGCGCCATACGTCTCGGCCCCCTTGCAACGCGCCTGTTGCGGCTCTGCGGCGAGCAACGAACCTGCGAGGAACTGGCACACGCATTGGAACTCCCTCTCAAGCGTGTTGAGGCGCTGTGCGAACAACTGCGCTGGAAGGACTTGCTGGAGGCCGGGCCTGCACTCGCGCCGGTAACCTGGCCCGGCATCTCTATCATTATCCCCACGTATAACCGCGCGCGCCAGCTTGAACGCTGCCTGCGTTCTCTCCACGCCCTGGACTACCCGGCACGCTGCCTGGAGATCATTGTGGTGGATGATGCCTCAACCGACGAGACCGGCGCGCTGCTGCTGCGCCTCGCGGTGGAGTTCGCGGACCAGGGGAGCAGATTACGCGTTGTGCGCCACACGCATCAACAAGGTGTGGCAAACGGCCGCAACAGCGGGGCGGAGGCGGCGCGCTATGACCTGCTGGCGTATATCGATAGCGACTGCGTGGCCTCGCCCGGCTGGCTGGCACAACTGGTGCCCGCCTTCCAGGACGCGCATGTAGCAGCGGTCGGCGGCATGATCCGCGCATACGAACGGCAGAGTATGCTTGGTCGCTACGAAGATGTGTGCTCCTCGCTCTTCATGGGCCTGCGCGCGCAACAGGTAAGCGCCGCAGGCCCGTTGACGTATCTACCCACCGCCAACCTGTTGCTGCGCCGCGAAGCATGGCAACGCCTGGGAGGCTTCGCAGCGCTGACCTTCGGCGAGGATGTCGATCTCTGTCGCCGCCTGCTCGCTACCGGCGGCCATATCCTGTATATACCATATGGGGTGGTCTACCACGATTACCGTACACAGCTCTGGCCCTTCCTGCGCATCCGCGCGTCTTACGCCTCAGCGGAGGCCATGCTACTGAGCCGGCATCCAGGTGAGCGGCGTGTGCTGCTGCTGCCACCAGAGCGAGCGACATTCGCGGGACTGACAATCGGCGGGCTATGGAGCGCGATACGTGCGCGCGGCAAGCGACGCTCCGGCTTGCTGTGCCTGTTCATGGCAGGCATACTCCTCATCACCAGCACATACAGGCGCGCGCGGCAGGTGCGCAAGCAGGCCATTCCTATCGGGCCGCTAACTATTTTGCAGGCCACGTTGCGCGCTCACCTGGCATATACCTACCATCTCTGCCGGCACCTGACGCGCTACTACACGTTACCACTGGCGCTGGCAGGGGTTATCCTACCACCGCTGCTGTTGCTGGTGGGCATCCTCTGTGGTATCGTTATCGGCGTGGACTATGCACGCCTGCGACCACCTATGCGCCTGGGAGAGTACGCGCTCTGCTCACTGCTGGATGACTGCGCCTACGAGGTAGGTGTGCTGCTTGGTTGCATGCGGCAGAGGACATGGAAGCCGCTGCTGCCGGTTGTGAGACGGAAAATTTCGACTGCAAAGAAAGCGATCATACGATAATGACACAGGCAAACAGAACCGAAAAGGGCTTTGTGCGGGTACGTGGCACGAAACTCTATTACGAAATGGCGGGCGAGGGCCATCCCCTGCTCCTGCTACATGGCGGACTCCTCGATCACCGGATGTGGGAGCAGCAGTTCGAGGCCTTTGCCCGGCACTACCGGGTTGTGCGTTACGATATACGCGGCTTTGGCGCCTCCGAGATGAGTGGGACAGCGTATGCCGATGAGCGCGACCTGTACGACCTGCTGGTGTACCTGGATATCGACAAGA
>JBDTHH010000499.1:0-8537 GCA_039937055.1 Ktedonobacteraceae bacterium
GCCTCCTGCACGACGGAGCAAGCATAACCCTACGGCACCGCCTCTGGCTCCTCCCCTGGCTGCATCTGCTCTGCATCACTACTGACCTTCTTTTGCAGCTTGAAGGCACGCACAAGGATGAGCAGTCCGGGACTCATGATCAGCCCTACCGTGACCAGCGCGATACGCAGTGAGAACCACTTGCCAATCATCCCCACGAACGGGCCGCCCGCGATCTGCCCGATGGGATCGACCATGCCATCGAACGAGAAGACCGTCGCGCGCTGCCGGGAGTCGGTATATTGGGTGAGCCAGGCGCTGTGCAGCGGCGCACGCATGGTGCGGATGATGCGAACACACCAGTAGGTACATAGTGCTACATAGAAGTTGCCCGCCAGAGCGAAGGCAACGATGCCGATAGTCAGTAGCGCGTGGCAGACGAACAGGGTCGCGATCACCGCGCGCGGCCTGTCCGTATCTACATAGCGCGCGATCACCTCGGTGCCGGCAATGGACAGCAGCATGCTGCCCGCACTGATAATGCCGAACCAGGTGACGGGCTTCAACCCCCAGAGACTCGGCAAGGTGAAGTCCAGCAGGAAGTGCGCGGTATACAGGCGATCGAAGCCCTCGCTTGCCAGCCCGATAAACAGGGTCACGCCCAGGATGCATAACAGCATCGCGCTGGCGCGCACGGCTCGACCCCCCTCGACGACCTGCTTGCTCAGGGTATGCCAGGTAGTGCGCTCCGTTTGGGGCTGGCGACGGAAATTGTTTTCGGGCATGAAGCCGAGCAGCAAAACACCCAGCAGTAGCAGGATGCCCGCGCCTGCTATCATCGGCACATTGAGTTGCCACCGGTTGGCGAGGGCCAGGCTCAAGGGGATGGCTGCCAGGGAACCTACCAGCCCCCACTGCGTCGCGCGCAGGAAAACTCGCCCGGCGCTCACACCGGTGATCTCGTCCGCCACCCAGGCCTCTTCGGCTCCGCTGAGGAAGGTGAAGCCTGCTCCTAAAAGGACCTGCGCCAGCAGGATAGCCTCAAAGCGCGGCACCAGCCCCTGGAGCAGGTAACTGGCACCCAGCAGCAGGTATCCCAGAATGACACACATGCGCCGGCTGTACAGGTCTGCCAGCGCCCCCGTGGGCACCTGGCAGCAGAACGTCACAATCTCCAGCGTTGTCCCCACCAGAATCAGTTGTAGCGGACTGAGCTTCACAACCTCCACCTGATAGACGCTGCTCACAGTTTGCACGGTTGTCATGCCGAATGCGCCCGCGACCGCTATGCACAGGTAGAGCGGATAGGCTTTCAGCTTCGCGCGTTTCGTACTCATCTCTCTTCTCCACTCGCAACAAGAAATCATCACAAGGCAGCAAGAACCTCGTAACAAAGTGAATGAAAGCTCAAGGAATGTCATTGCGAGATTGTAGCGCTCGAACAGGCGCAAAGCAGTGATGAGCACAGTTGCTGGAGAGGTGTTAGAAGCGAGCGGGCGGAATGTCCTCCACAGGTGGCCCATCCTGCGTAGCTGCGCGATTTATCGCGCTGGGGTTAGCCGGTCGTCATGGCTGCCACGCGCGATAAACCGCGCCTCTACGAAGGGCGAGTGACTCGTAAAGGCTCATGTAGTATGCGGCCACCGCGCAAAGTGCAGCGGGGACCTGCTCTGTGTTTTCCTTACAGCTTCATGGTGCTCACTCGACACATTGTGCGCCTGGAGGCTACAGCGTGGTGGAGGAGAAGATGAGAACGACTCGTCGCATTGAAACGGTCTTTTCCTTTTGTGTGCATAGCCTGGGTTGTGTTACAAACGCCGTTTTGTATACGTTATACGCAAGGGTTCGTAAGATTGCTATGCGTAAATGTAGTGTAGCATAATTCAATATATAAAAACAAGGGGCGTGCAGGCTGGTGGGCCGATGCAGGGCCATGTAAAAGTTGGGAAGACGGAGCGACCCCTTCCATGCAGGAGAGAAAAGTCATTTGGGAGGTACTGGTACTATGGACGATTTTTCAGGCATGTCTTTTGGCGCCTATCGTCTTACTCGACTTCTCGCCCGAGGTGAGAATGCACAGGTGTACGCCGGTGAGCATGAACTTACCAGGAGCCAGGTAGCGGTAAAAATTCCCTATCGACCCCACACGCGCGCTACCTGGGAGCAGTTGCTTGCTGAGGCCCGCCTCCTTGCGCGCTTCGATGATCCTCACATTGTCCACCTGTTGGATGTCGGGGAACAAGTTCTGGCTAGCGAGTCTGTGGTGTATCTTGGCCTGGAATATGCTCCGCTGGGAACGCTGAGAGGACTACATCCAAAGGGGACATGCCTTCCTCTACAGGAGATTCTCTCGTATGTGGCGCAGATTGCGGCTGCGCTTCAGTACTTGCATGACCAGCAGGTGATTCATCGTGATGTCAAGCCAGAGCATATGCTCATGGGGGCACAGGAGCAGTTGCTGCTCTGTGGCTTTGGAGCAGCTCTTAGCTCGCAGGATGCCGCTTCTCAAGAGAGCCAGGCGCTTGTTGGCACGCTGGCCTATATGGCTCCGGAGCAGTTGCAGGGGCACGCATTGCCTGCCAGCGACCAGTATGCTCTCGGTTGTGTTGTGTACGAATGGCTCACGGGTGACCCTCCATTTCGTGGTCCCTTCACAGCCATTTCACAGCAGCATGCCGGTGCTGTGCCTGCGCCTATAGCTGAGAAAAGACCTCAGATTCCCTCAGCTATCGCGCAGGTTGTGATGATCGCTCTTGAGAAAAAGCCAGAACTGCGTTTCCAGCACGTGCTTGATTTTGCCAATGCTCTTGAACAAGCATATACGACAGTAGAGCAACATGCGTGATGATTAGCCCACCTGCGCGTTCACGACATGGTAGCCGGTGGCCCCGTTTGGTACCGTCCCCTGCATATGGCTAATTTGGGTCTCGCCGGTGCCGTCTGTGGCGCGGCAGGTGAGCTGATAGGCGCCGGGGAGCGCGAGTGACCATTGCCATGTCCAGAGCACCCAACTATCCTGTGAGAGCGGCGGTTGCAGCGCCGCCTGGTGCCAGGTCAGACCCTTGTCGGCGCTGACCTCGACCTTCTGAATGCCACGGTTACCCGCGAAGGCTATCCCGCCGACCTCTATCACCTGCCCGAAGGGGACGTGACCACGGGGGCGATCAATGCGACTGATGGTGTGAAGCGGGCCATTGTACCAGCCTTGATCGGAGTACAGGCCGCCCACAAAGTGATCGGTCAGTTCCACGCGTGTCAGCCACTTAGGGTTCTCTTCGCCGTAGTGGCCAGGGACGAGTACCCGCATAGGGAACCCGTGTCGCTGCGGTAGTTCGGCGCCATTCATGCGCCAGGCCAGTAGGGCATCAATTGCTAGCAGCTCGTCCAGGGGCAGGCTCACATTGTAGCCGTCAACGCTGTAGAACGCCGCGTAGCGCGCGCCCGCCTGCGGTCCACCATGCTGCTCCAGTAGCGTGCGCAGGGTCACCCCCTGCCAGATGGCAGTGCTGAGCAGGTGGTCGCCAGTGCCGTTGGCGATACATTCAAGCGTGATCGCGCGGGACGTTGAGGGCAGCTTTTGCATCTCCGCGTATGTATACGTGCCGGGTGTATTCACCAGGCCCGTTACCTCTAAGCGCCAGAGATCTGTGTTCGGCGCTGGATCGACGACGTTCTGGGTGACGACGTAGTGTTCGTTATTCGGGGTAATTGGTGACGTAATATTGTTGCGGGGATAGGTCTTTGTGCCGTCATAGCTGGTATAGTTGTTGAGGTAGCCGCGGATCAACCCCAGTGTGCCCGCGCCGGCGCCGACACTCAGTGCCGCTACACTCGCGCGTGAGAGGAGTTGCCTGCGACCCTGTGAAGCTCTGCTCACGTCGGGTTGAGCCTGCTTGGGCAGCAGCAGGCGATAGGCCAGACACAGCACCAGGCCATACAGGCTAAAGTCCGCGAGCAGGCCAAGGATTGTCACTAGCATGGCCGAAGTGCCCGGCAGTCCGAAGTGGTTCTGTCCCAATTCGTTCCAGAACAGCAGTACGCCAGTCAGCGTCATCGCCGCGCTGAAAGTCGCGGCCGTAAGCCACTCGCGCCGTCCTGGTCGGTAGTCTCTGGCCGGAAGGGTCACCCGTACCAGTGCGGCATATAGCACGCCCAGCACGATACCAGCGCCAATCATACCCAGGAGCGCCAGGCCAAGCGGCGTCGTCTTTGAGTTGGGTGAAAACATCAGCAGCAGTCGAAGGAAGGTGTTTACGTCTATATGCTTGAGAGTAAAATCCCCAAAAAGCTCTACTGGAGTCGGGATACCGGCGACCAGTAACAGTATCCCCATAAGCACCACGGTCATCAAGCTGGCTGCCAACCCTGCCCCCGGCGCTAACAACAGCGTCGTGAGGATAGTTTGACGTTTTGCATAGGGCGCAGGTGGCGCAGGCGGAGTGTCCATCGCTACGTCTGTCGTGTCTTGATCTTTAATGCTCATGATTTATCCCTGAATAAGTGGCTTAGTGAATACATTACAGGTCTCATTATCTTCGTATGCTACATAGTCACGCTGCAACTGGATATTTTTTTCAAAAACATAGCCCGCTCGCTTCATTATACGCGTCTGGTATAATCGGCTCAGGTGGGCAACCTTGTCGCTCAGGCGGGTTGAGATGGTTTTGCGTACCGTTGTCGGATATGCATTATCCCTGCAATCGCCGCCACGAGTAGCCCTGCCAGTGTCACATCGTACACCAGGAAGTAGTAGCTATTCCAATCGGGCAACGTATTGAAGAAATAGGCGATGGTCGAGATACAGGTGAAATACCAGGCCATCGCGACCGCCAACCCCCTGCCATGCACTGCCTGTACCACCCGTGGCCAGAATACGGCGCGTATCTCATCGCCACGTTCCCGGATAGGTACTATCCATATCGGCCGAACCAGCAGCGCAATCCAGGGCAGCAAGGCCGTCGTATACCAGGGGAAGATGTGCGAGGAGACAGTAAAAATAGTGCCGATCAGGATCAGCGTACCCGCCTCCATGCTGATGCGTTCGCGCAGGCGCAGCCAGAGAATGAGCAGCGAGACCCCTCCCACCACAAGCAGGTCAACCGCGTACTCCAGGATCTGCGTTGCTCTGGCGGGTATGCCAATGCGAGCTGCCAGCCAGTCTAGAGCGAGTTGCACAATCCCGGCGTTAGGGGTATGCTCGCTGGCATACGTGGCGAAGAAGCCGAATATCTGCCCGTGTCCTAGTAGGAGATAGGGAGTATACGCCAGGATGATCGTCGCGAAGCACGTAGCGAGCAGTGCCCAGTCGCGGCGGCGCAGCACGACTACCAGCAGCACAATGGGATAGATTTTTGTGAGCGTCGCCAGCGCCAGCAAGAAACCCGTCAGGACGCGAGCGCCGCGCCGTTGACTTAGCGCGCACAGGATAGTCAGTACCATGAATGTCAGGGTGAGCACATCTACATGACCCTGGAGCGCAAACTCGATGATGGGGAGCGGGCACCAGGCGTAGATAAGGCAGCGAGCCGGGTCCAGACCCCGGCGTTTCAGCAGCAGAGCCAGGGCCGCACAGGTCACAAGGTCGGCAACAAGAAAGATCCCTTTGAGCACAAACAGGTTGCTTGGCGCCAGGATGTAGCTCAGCAGATACACGGCCTGCGCAGCAGGGGGGTAGATGGTCGGGACGTTGCGAAAGCGACTATTGGCGAAAATGAAATCGCGCAGCGAGGTGAACAGCGGATCGCCAGGGGCGTAGGCATATGGGCTGTAGCCGTGCAGGGTGACGCGCGCATCCCACAGGTAGCGCCAGGAGTCGTGCGACAGATTCGGCGGGATGGGGAGCAGGAGCGCGCGCAGGATCAGCGCGCCGCCCAGGATCACACCCAGTTCTATCCACTGCCGTCTCCCCGACGGCGCTTTCGTCGACAGGATCAAGAAGCTGGCCGCCAGGTAGGGCAGAAAGCTGCTGAGCCACAGCCATAGAAATGGCGTAAGCGGGCCATCAATCGGGGGCGCACTGAGCGCCAGCGCTGCATTCATGCCGGTGGCGATGAGCAGCAGCACGCAGAGCAAGGGGAATCGCCAGCGTTGGTATATGCTGGGAGTGGCCGCTACTGGTTCCCCTGGAGGACGAGGCGCCTGGACTATCGACATGCCAATATTTGCCTTTCAGGTGGAGATTACCTTGTTGGCAACCTCCATAGAGTTCTGTCAAACTGAGTAGAACAGGTGAGACGGCCCATTCCGCGTAGGGATTTGGCTTGCCGCATCCATGCTGGCCTCGCAAGCGAGGCAGGGGGAGGCCCCCTTGGTCCAAGGACCGTTCCTAGGGATTCGGCTTGCCGAATCCCTACGCGGAATGAGGGATTGCCCGTCATCCTACCGAATGAAGCTTGACTGAGCAGCAAAGTTCTCTCTTAACACGTAAGAAGGGGCCGCTCTTTTTCAAGGACGCAAGTACACGGCGAAAGTGGGTAGGGGGCGAGGATGCTAACGGGATGATAAAGCTATATAGTGGTGTTACACTTGAATAGAGAGCTATAAAGCTGTGGTTAGTGAGCAACGAAAGGAGCCAGCAGAGGGTCTATGGCAGAGACTACGATCAAATTATATGGCACCGACTGGTGTAGCGATTGCAAACAGAGCAAGAGATTCCTCGGCGAGCAGCGTATCCGCTACGATTATATTAACATTGAAGATGATGACGAGGGTCAGGCAGTGGTACAGAAGCTGCAAAATGGCGGCCTATCGATACCGACCATTGTATTCGGGGACGGGTCGTACCTGGTTGAGCCGTCGAACGCGGAACTGGCGGCCAAACTTGGTCTGGAGACCAACGCAAAGTGCGACTACTACGACCTGATAGTGGTGGGCGGTGGTCCCACGGCGCTGACGGCGGCGATCTATGCGGCGCGCGACGGCTATGATGTGCTCGTCATCGAGCGCGGCGGTCTGGGCGGACAGGCGGGCATCACCGAGTGCCTGGACAACTATCCCGGTTTTCCGGAGGGCGTCACCGGCTCCGAATTCGCTGATCGCGTTATCGAGCAGAGCAAGCGCTTCGGCGTAGAACTGCTCTCGGCGCAGGACGTGGTAAGCGTCGTCGAAGATCAGGGAGATTACACCGTTTCGACCGAGTCCGGCCAGGTGCATCGCGGGCATACCATTCTGATCGCCACCGGCTCGACCTATAAGCGCCTGGGTATCCCTGGTGAAGACGATTTCATCGGTGCCGGCGTGCATTTCTGCGCGACGTGTGATGGGCCGTTCTACAAGGGGCGCGACGTAGCCGTCGTCGGGGGCAGCAACAGCGCCGTAGAGGAAGGCGCCTTTCTGACACGCTTCTCCCCCAAGGTCACCTTGCTGGTGCGTGGTCCCAAATTAACGGCGAGCAAGGTCGCTAGCGACAAGGCGCTGGCATCGCCACAGATAGAGGCGCGCTTCAACACCCAGGTTGTCGAATTCAAGGGCCAGCAGCACCGCCTGGAGACCGTGGTTGTGAAGGATAGCGAGACAGGGCAGACAGAGGAACTGCACCCGGCGGGAGTTTTTGTGTTTGTCGGCCTGGCCCCCAACAGCCAGCCCTTCAAAGATCTCGTCGAAGTTGATGCGCAGGGCTTCATCGTCACAGGCAGCGGTTTTGAGACCAACAAGCGGGGCATCTTCGCCGCCGGCGATGTGCGCGCGGGCAGTACCAAGCAACTGGTAAGCGCCGCCGGCGAGGGCGCGGCGGCCGCGCTGGCGATTCGTGACTACCTGCGTGGTCACGCCTCCCACCCGACGCAGAAGGCACCTGCTGCTTCCGCATAGCGGCGCTATAGGTGTGTCTCTCCTGTAGTTTGGTCAAACTCTACATCTGTATATGCCTCGGCGAAAGCAAAGTGAACGCCGAGGCTATGCAGCGTGATATCGTCAGTGGTTTCGAAGGCTTCATAGATCCAGCGGTTTTGTTCTTTATGGTAGCTTTCAATTTTGAGGGATTGCGAATCGACCAGCAGATATTCTTCGATGGTAGGATGTGCGCAATAATTCTTGAGTTTCCACGTTCGGTCGGTCAGTTCAGTCGTTGGGGAAAGGACTTCCATAATGAGGCGTGGAGAGTGGAGCGCCTGGACCTTGCCCCGATCTCGTGGATCGCATGTCACTGTGACATCGGGATAGAAGTAGCGTGTCTCAGAGATGTAGATCTTCATATCAGAGCTGTAGGTACGGCAGTTGCTACCGCGCAGAAGATTCCAGAGGATGCGTTGGATATTCGACTTGATGGTGTCATGATTGGCAGTTCCACCTGCCAGGGCATACACCTGACCATCGATGTACTCATAGCGTGTCTCAGGATCGTTTCCTTCCAGTTGAAAGTATTCTTCAACGGTCATGGTTCGCTGATTCTCTATAGCCATGGCTCTTGTTCTCCCGTGCCACTTCTTGCATGAAGGATGTGTCGACTGGATATCTCTGGTAGATCAGCACTATTGTAGCATATTTTAGTTTTTGAGCTACCTCCTTAAATAAAATATGGAACGGGCCATGGGGCAAGGTGGATCATAATCTCATGATCC
>JBDTHH010000500.1:0-9672 GCA_039937055.1 Ktedonobacteraceae bacterium
TAAGGGGGGGTAGGGGCGCCCCTACCCCCCCTTACCTCTTCCGCGGCTCCCTCAGGGCTGCCTCCAATGTGATCCCACACGAAGAAGCCGTCCCACCCTGCATCTTCCGCCTCATGAGCTAATTCCGCCATCAGGCGCGCATCCCCAAAACAGCCAAAATTCGGCGTGTTGATCGCAAATTGCATAGGCATTTTCTCACCTCATTCGTTTCTCTCTTTGAGAGTATAGCTGCTATTATATGACCTCTTGTGTCATGATTACAGGATTTAGCAAATTTTCGAGAGGAAACGGGTAAGCTCACAAACCCTGTACAGGGCTGTCAGCCCCTCGACGCTAAGTGCCTCTTCATGTTACAATACTGCCAACAGTTCTCACAGAACATACTCATCAGTATACGCAGAGTGTATCTTCATAATTTATGTACGAACCTGAAGTAAACAGGGGGCAAGGTATGTCAGGTCATTCAAAATGGGCTCAGATTCGCCGTTCAAAAGGCGTGAATGATGCTCGCAGAGGACAACTTTTTACGCGTCTGGGGCGCGAGATTGTGGTAGCGGTGCGTGAAGGAGGCGGTGGGGACCCCAACGCCAATTCCCGCCTGCGCCTGGCAATCCAGCGCGCGCGTGACGCCAATATGCCGATGGACAACATCGAGCGCAATATTAAGCGCGCTCTGGGCAGCGGCGAAGGAGCCGCGTTGGAGGAGATCACCTACGAGGGCTATGGCCCAGGGGGGACCGCGCTGGTGGTACAGACACTGACCGAGAATCGCAACCGCACCGTTGCCGAGGTGCGCAATGCCTTTAACCGGAACGCCGGAAATATGGGTGAAAACGGCTGCGTGGACTGGCTCTTCGAGTCCAGGGGCGTGATTGAGGTCGAGTTAGAGGGACACGATCCGGACGAGCTTTCCCTGGAGGCCATCGACTTTGGCGCAGATGATGCCGACCCGGTGGGGGCCGACGATAGCACCCTGACGATCTATACCGAGCCATCGGAGCTTGAGAAGGTGCGCCAGGGACTGGAGACCCACAAGTATAAGGTGCTCAAAGCCGAAAGCATGATGCTGCCGAAAACCAAAGTTGAATTGAACGAGCAGAAGGTAGCGCACCAGGTGATGCGCCTGGTAGAGAAGCTGGAAGATCTGGATGATGTACAGAACGTGTACTCTAACGCCGAGATCCCCGATGATTTTGTAGCGGCATACGATGCGTAGAAGCCATGCACACCGCAACAGGGTGCGTACTAGATGAGCATAACACCGGGGACGCGCGTGGCCCTGGGGATCGACCCTGGGACGGCCATTGTGGGCTATGCGATTGTGGTCGCCAGGGGCGATAGTTTGAGTTTGACCGTTTGCGATGTGATTACCACACCAGCGGGCATGCCACTGCCACAGCGGCTACAACATATCTACCACCGCCTGGGCGAGATCATTAGCATGTACCATCCAGGCGAGGCGGCGATGGAAGAGCTTTTCTTTGCGAAAAACGCGCGTACGGCCATGACAGTGGGACACGCGCGCGGCGTTACCATGCTGGCCCTGGCGAACGGGGGCCTCTCTATCGCCGAGTATACCCCCAAGCAGGTCAAGCAGGCAGTCACAGGCTATGGCGGGGCCAACAAGGACCAGGTGGGTGAGATGGTGCGCATCCTGCTAAATCTCACGGGCGTACCCAAACCAGACGACGCGGCCGACGCCGCCGCGGTCGCCATCTGCCACCTGCATACCTCGCACATCCTCAAAGCCAGCTCCCTCAATTTCAGATGATGGGTAGGGGCATCCCTGGCGGTGCCCTCCTGGCACATTCCTGGCGGGTACACCGCTTCACATGATGTGTCGACGTATCCCCCAAAAGATCGAACACGGTTACCCGCGCCCAGGCATAGGCGTTAATCTATATTACGAAGAGGGAATGGCAGGGCAGATGATAGTAAACATCCAGGGAACGCTCGAAGCGCGGCTGGCAGACCAGGTGATCATCGGGGTCGGGGGCTTTGGAGTACGGGTCTTCGTGCCTGGCTCAACGCTCAATCACCTCAATGATCTGGGCGCCAAGGTAAAACTCTACACGCATTTCCATGTGCGAGAAGATGGGATGGCACTCTACGGCTTCATAGGAGAGGCGGAGCGAGACGCTTTTGAGCAACTCATTGCCGTCAGCGGCGTGGGACCCAAGGTCGCGCTGGCCATGCTCTCAGTCATGGATGCACCGACGCTGTACACTGCTATCGCCAACGAGGACCCGTTACGCCTGGCACTCGCGCCTGGCGTTGGCAAGAAGCTGGCGGCGCGCATCGTGCTCGAAATGAAGGGGAAACTGCCAGTGCTGGCCGCGCTGGGGGGCGGCGGGGCCTCACCGGGTGGTAGCACGCGCGGCGAGGTACTGGAGGCGCTGATGGGGCTGGGCTATACGGCGGCAGCGGCCCAGGCAGCTCTGGCAAAGATCCCGCAGGACCAGGGATTGACGCTGGAACAGCAGATTACCTTCGCGTTGCGCTCCCTCGCACGCGAATTATAAGTGCCACATACATTGGCCATGCAGATTATATGGCCAGCAAAGCAATCTAGGGGATGCCCCTACATTATTTTCAGCGGAGGGTGCTGATGGCAACTGACGAAATATTGCCGCCAGCGTGCGCTTTTGCGGTCTCTGTCCTGGCAGACTATACCCTTGATCCCGAGGCGGTTCCAGAGGAGGCCGTGGAGGCGGCCCAGCAACATATGCTGACCTGCGCGCGCTGTAAGAACGCCCCACAGCCAACAAGCACAACAGCGGCGCCTCGCAGGAAGAAAAAAGTCCGGCGCATGGTAGAACTGGAGCCGTTCCAGCAGGTTCCACCTGAAGAGCCTGCTGCTGTGGGTGTCATGATGGCGCCAGAGCAGACCAGCGTTGTACCACAAGCGGACAGCGAGACCAGTTCACCGCCTTCGCCAGCAGCGGCGGCCGAACTTTCGACAGCCCTCATTGAGGCACCAGCCCCTGAGTTACCGCCGGATATGCTCACCTGCCAGCAGTGCCGCCAGGTCCTCCCAGAGTACGCGGAGGCCATGGATAGCGGTGAGAATGTCGCTATGCTCTATCCTGAGGTGCAGGAACACCTGCTGGCCTGTGAAACGGGCTGCCTGGTGCTGCTGGAGCTGCTCCGGCAGGAGGCCAGGGCCAACCGCAAGTATCGCCGCCACCTGGTACGTAACCCCTTCAGCGTGATGTGGTGGGAGGTGACCGGCTTCTTTCGCGGCGGACACGTTCCTGTTGCGCCGCGCGCGCTCGCGTTCGGAACGCTTATTTTTCTGCTGCTGTTTGGCGCGCTGGGCGCCTACCTGGGCATCCGCTGGGATGACGCGCGCTACTATCGCCCACTCCAGCAGCAGCTTCCCACACCCGATGGCGTGGGCCTGAGCGACGGGCTGAAAGTCTACGATGCCTGCAACGCCAGCGGCTATCAAGATAAGCGCCAGGCCGCCCAGGCCCTGACGCAGGGCAATGTCTCCAAAGCGGCCAGGCTATTTTCAGCGGCGATGACAGCCGGCGATACCACCGGCTGCAACAGCGCGGAGGCCGCAATTTATCACGAAGATCTGCAGGTGCGGCAGTCTGGCCGTCCCTTTGGCCTCGTCGTCGTCAGCTTTGATAGCGGGCCAGGCAGCGCCGATCCACAGGGCGGGACCGATCGCCATATTCTCTACGCCGCCTATACCCAGGAACTGGTAGGAGCCTTTATCGGCCAGCAGCAGTACAATGCCGCTCAGATGCATACTGCGGGCGCGCCGCTGCTGTACCTCGTGCTGGCGAACACCGCAGGAGGCGAGCAGGGGGCGCTACAGGTCGCCAATAATGTCGCATCCCTCAGCACGCATACGACGCCCCAGCAGCTAGGTCTGTTGGCGCCAGGGCGGCCCCCGCTGCTGGCAGTATTGGGCCTGGCGCCGAGCCGGCTGACCCAGGTCATCCTGCCGATCCTCTGCCGCGCCGGTGTGCCATTGATCGCGCCAACGGCAACCGGGCTGTTCATTATTGATTTGCTGACGCAGACCTCGCTGTACCGTCACTGCACACCCGGCTTTGCATTTATGCGTTTCTCGCCCGACGATGCACACCAGAGCCAGTTGGGGGCCGATTACGCCTACAATCAATTGGGAGTGCGCAACGCGGCTGTCTTCTACGATCCCAGCAACCCTTCGTCCACGGGATCGGTTCAGGGTTTTATCGATAGGTTTACCAGTTACCGGCATGTCAGCATCGTCGCCCAGGAGACCGCCGTTGCCAGCGGCTTGCTGGATGCTACTGGCAGGCCCCAGGCATCACGCGATGATCTACTGGCGGGACTGAGAGACGCGCTGCAAGCCAATCCGCGCCCGGACCTTATCTTCGCGCCACTGCTGACCAACGACGTGATCACGCTGGCACAGGCCATTGCGCGCCTGCCACTAAATCAGCAACCGGTATTGATGATCGGCGGCGAATTTGTGCAACCGGCGGGCCTTGAGGGCCTGGTACCGTGGGCCCGCCAGAATACGCTGACGCTGCCGCACATCTTCATCACCGTCAGCACAGCAGCCCGCCCACCCAGCGGCGCAGACTGGCAGAAGCAGTTCTACGCTACCTTCTGTACCTCGTTCGCGACACCCGGCTCCTTCTGCAGTGGGGCAGCGGCGCTCGACCAGGGCGCCCTGCTCTTTGGCGATAGCGTAGAAATGATCGCGCAGGGCATTGGTCCCATTACGCAGGGCAGGCAGTTCCCCACGCCCGCGCAGCTTGTGCAGAGCATCGTCCAGGAGAATTTTGCCGGGGTCAGTGGCCCCATCGCGCTCCGCCTCTGGGACGATGTGCTGGTAACAAGCAAGGAGACAAGCCCGGTGATCCTGACGCTCCAGGGGGATGGCAGCATCCAGATTGTCAGCTAGATGCAGCAGCATCCCCGGACCTAATCTATCAGCATGCGCTCCGCCTCGATATAGGAGGGGCCGGCCTCAATAAAGCCGAGCCGGTGATAGAGATTGACGGCCGGGATACCCAGGGTTATGTAAATAATCGTCGTGGTATACCCGAGATCGAACATGCGGCGCATGGCCTTCTGGGCCAGCAACTGCCCCAGGCCAACGTGCCGAAAAGGTGGCGCCACGATAAGGTGACGAATGCGCGGGACGCCGCGCTCCAGTTGAACTAGAATGGCTCCCGCCAGGTGGAAGCGGTCAAGGGCATGCTCCGCGACAAAACAGCCCTCAGGGATAAAGGGACCGAAGCGACCCTCCTGAATAGCGCGTACCTCTGCGCGCCAGCCAGCGAGGTCCGGGTGGATATTATCAGGTCCGCTGATATAGGCACGTTGCAGCAATGTGCCGACCTGTTCCGTATCGTTGGGACTCATCTCGCGGAAACGCAGCGAAGAGGGCAGGGGACTTAAGGGGATCGAGACATCGGTGCTGGCCATCATACCCGTACGACGGCGCAGTTCCTGGAAACCGGCAGCGGCAAAAGAGGCGATGTACGCCGCCGGATAGGTAGCCTTGATATGGCGGACGTGAAGAGCGGCGGCTCGCAGCAGAGCCTCCGTCACCACCTGCGCCGCGACACTGCCGCCAGCCTCCGGCAGCAGCACCAGGCCATCCAGTTCGGCGGTATCGTCATAAGAAAAGAAGCGCAGGCGGCCGACGGGCGTCTCATCACGCCACAACAGGTAGCGCTGCGCCTGCTGCTCGGCGCTCTCCTCCTTGTAGCGAGCAATCTGCGAATCTTCGCTCTCAAAAAGCATCTGATCGGCGCTGCGCCGGCTCACCGAGACCCAGATGGCCGCATCTTCGGGCCGGGCCTGTCTCCATTCCACTGCATTGCGGGTCGTCTGCGGATCAATCATAGATACTCTCCTCAGGTAGTTCATTTAGTGTATGCTCCCTAACAGTATAATTAATCGCGGCCAGAGACTCAAGGGCGTCATTATGATAAGGGGAGAAACTGCTACCCCAAAATGAGCGTTGACAGCGTTAGAGGTCTGTGTCATGCTACGAAACAGAAACTCTGGAAATCAAACGGCGGCGGAGAAGTAGAGCCGCTGGAGGAGTGCAATGGAACTACTGGTTGTGACCCTCGCGCATAGCAGATCTGGCAGCGAGACCGAAGGGCAGTCACAGATACGGATGATCTCAAGCACTGTGCGTAGCGCGCCGGGGTTGCTGACGGCGCGCTTCTACTCCAGCAACCAGGGGCATGATCAGTACTACCTCATGCTGACGACATGGGAGGACGAAGAGGCCTGGCAGAAAGCGCGCGAACGTGCCGATCCCCGGCAACTCTACCAGAACGCGGCCAGCAGAATCCTGGTCAGCCCCCCTGAACAGTGGCGCATGCATTACCTGTGGGGCTACAATCGTCCCGCCGCCTCAGCGACGCTGGTGGCGGCGCTGCTGACCACAACGCGCCCGGACAAGGCCGAGTATATCCAGAAGAACTGGTTGGAGAGCCTGCATCGACAGGCGGCGCAACCCATGCTCGCCTCCGCGTTTCTGGCGCGCGGGATCAATGAAAACGCCATGTTGCCCACCCCAGCGCGCTCAACACCACCCAATGGGAAGGCGGGCGCAGAATCACCTTACCGCCAGGGGTCTATCTTCTTGAATCTGTTGAGCTGGTCAAACGAGGACGACCAGGAAGCATTCTACACGGATGCCGGTTATCAAGGCATCTATCGCCTCCTGGGCAACCTGGGCGCAGTTCAGGCGCTGACGCTTGAAGCGCTGTAAAGGCAGGCTTATCCGTAAGGGCGAGGCAAGCCATCGCCCCTACGGATAAGCCCAGAATGTTGCCTAGTCGCTTGAGGCCTCAGCCACCGGTTTGGCGTAGTATTTTTTCAGCTCAGACCATAAGAGGTCGCGATCGTGCCACAGAGAGGCGGTGAAGGTGTGGTACTCGCCATCGCAGAGGGGGACCGGCGCGCTGCATAGACGATGGGGATTGAGCCTGAAGCGAATGCTATTATCCTTGATCTCTACCCAGAGATGCCGCCCAGTATAGCCCGTACCCCATTTGAGGAGGACGAGCGAGTCGTACTCTTCAAACTTCCCCCGCCCTTTCAGCTCATCCTTGTCGATGGCGCGCAACATATTGGCCATGCCACTCTCGCGCAAGACGCGGCGGGCGTTCTCGCGCCTGGCGGTGCGCTGAGCCTCAAATTCCTCGTCGCTCAGGTGCTCATCCGCCTGTTCCTGCCAGGTATGTTCTGTATCCGTAATCTTCAGCTCCCTTGACGGCACATATATACGCCAGAGATACGCTCAGTCAATGCGCCTGTCGCTCATATTCTATCATAGCATCCTCTCGCGCGATAGGCAACAATTCCCGGTGTCCGAAATCTACCGGCGAGAAGGGCAGAGCAGAGCCTGGCAGGTACGAGGGAGAGAAACTGGCGGAGGGTGAATACTCCTGGCTGCAATCGCGCCGCGATGAGATGTAGTAGATATTATCAGATGATTGCTTGGCATGGCGTTTCGCCTCGGCGGCCAGGTAACTTATCTCCTCGATGCTATGCGGCCAGTGTAACTGATTATTCACCACACCAATCGAAAGGGAGACCAGGGGGAACTGGTATGGGCGTCCTTTACGATCGACACCGCTGATCGAGCCACGTTTGAGGTCCTCGGGGCGATAAAACATCCTGCTCTTCTCTTTATAAGCAGTCATGATACGCGCGCTGAGAGATTTTGCGCGATCGGGCGTGGTCAAAACAATAAAATCATCGCCTCCGATGTGGCCTACAAAATCATCGCTATTGCCATATTCGCCCACAGTGTGCCGGCAGAGCTGGCCCACCAGGCGCAGCATGTCATTGCCTGCCAGAAAGCCATAGACATCGTTAAAGGCCTTGAAATTATCAAGGTCAAGATAGAGGATACTCCAGGGTTCCTGGCTGCTGAGCTTGCACTTAATCATGAGCTCTACCTGGAAGGCGCCAGGGAGATCCATCAGACGGGAGAGGAAAACCTGCTGCACATGGCGCAACTGGGTACGCACACGTTCAAGCAACTCTTCGGGGTGGAAAGGCTTGGTGATGTAGTCATCCACGCCCATCTTGAAGGCCCGAACCTTGCCATGCGTCTCATCATTTGCACTGACGACGATGATGGGGATATACATACTCCGGGGATGCGAACGGAAGCGGCGGATCACCTCGTAGCCATCAACCCCGGTGAGCATCATATCTAAAATGATGAGGTGCGGCGTCTTGCGCAGCGCGTATTGTACAGCATCTTCGCCGTTAAGGACGGTGATAAGATGATCTCCTTCGATCTCTAAAGCCCTCTCCAGTATGCGCGAGATCTGTGGCTTGTCCTCCACGACTAAAATGTTGCCCATAAGTGCTCCTGCCTCTACGCTTCACTATTACTACTGATAGCCACATTTTACTTCATAGCGCAACCCCCTGCGAGGTATGTCCGTCCGCCTGGCTGGCCAAAATTACACTAGAAGTATCGAGGTGCCCACACCTCCACGTGCTTATTCGAATGCAAGACAGCTTACGCTCAACCCCTGAAAACCACCAGGCCCGAACACCTCATGGATAGGTAGACTCCTCACATACCACGCACATTCTCATATGCAGATACATGGATACAGCTACCCAGTTTGCACAGGCACTCATTAGCTACACCCCCGCTGTGATACCTATTCCCCCTGAAGTATCTCGCAGGCAGAAAATCCTGAAAAAGAGGAAGGAGCGAACAAAATAATGGCATCCGGCTAGAACGAGTCCTCCTCCCTCTCCCCGCCCGTAAGCATCTTCAATGAATTGTGCCAGACGATCCTTTGCATCCCAGGTAAGCCAGTGAAAATTCAGTGCGCTCTAGACACCAGAACTCTCTGTGCTTACTTCTGATAACGCTAGCACATAAAGCTAGCAGTGTCAACCGCTACAAGGCAGACTTTTCATCCTCAACCAGACCCACTACATCACAATATATGTATATATATTACTCAGTATAACATCCCTGAGCGGATATGCAAAGACCTTGTTCATACAAATTAAGGCAAATCGTTAAACTTAGTAATTCGTCATTGTCGCGCGAATTCTCACACATCTAAACTTTTTGCCTACTGGTTGACGTGGCACAGCCTCTGGGATAAGATAGTAGCGCATCTTTTGCAAGCACACAGATGTGCAGATAGACATAAAAGGGTTTTCATATATGACCTCACCACCAGAAGCTGAGCGATCGATAACCTTTCCCAGCCGGGGACAACCCTCATTTCTTCTAGAGGGCTGTATACATACACCCGCCAACGTGGAGCAGGCTCCAGTTATTGTGCTCTGTCATCCCCAGCCAGCGAGCAGTGATATGCAAGATGCGCTGACGCTGGCGCTGGCGCGCCGGCTGGCGGAGGCCGGGATGTTAGCTCTGCGTTTCAACTTCCGGGGCGTGGGCAACAGCCAGGGACAGCAAACTGACGGGCGCCTGGAGCCGCTTGACCTGGCGGGGGCTATCGAAGTTGCGCTGGCACAGCCAGTGGCGAACCAGGCCAAGGTATGCGTGATTGGACAGGGATTTGGGGCCTATATCGCGCTGCTGTACGCGCCTTATGATCCCCGTATACGCACGCTCGTGGCTATCAGCCTGCCTATCTTCAGGACGGCCAGCGGCTTCCCCAAGGCGTTTGAGCGGCCCAAGCTATTTGTGAC
>JBDTHH010000501.1:0-3434 GCA_039937055.1 Ktedonobacteraceae bacterium
ACCTGCTGTTCGCGGTGCCGCTAGGCATCCTGGGTGGCCTGCTCGGAATAGTGCCCATTGTGGGCCTGCTTGTCGCCTTCGCTGTGGGAATCTATGACATCGTGCTGAATATCTTCTCGGTCATGGCAGCGCACCGTCTGAGCGGTGGAAGGGCCACAGGAGCGGTGCTTATTCCTATCGGCATTCTGTTCCTACTCCTCTGCGCTTTTATCACTGTTATCGTGCTTTTTGCCGCAGCGGCGATCAATGCTGGTCATTAGACCATCCTATACAAGAAAATGGAGAGGCGCTCCTAGCTGGTCGCCTCTCCATTTTCACCTATCAACGCAAAACCTCTAGATATCCTCAAGATACGAAACCGCAGAGCTTTTTTGCTACATTTGAGATAGACACACATAAACCCGCGTGCTATCATGGAATCAGGGGTCTTCAGCGACACACACCCTATGCCATAGCATTAAGACGCTCTGTACAGCGGAGAGAGGGGACTCGTGGACACACTCATTGGCACATTCCTCGGTGGGTATAAGATCACACGCTTCCTGGGAAGTGGCGGGATGGGCGCGGTCTACCTGGCGGAGGACCCGCTCATCGGCCAGCAGGTGGCGTTGAAAATTGTGCGCACCGATGACGCCGACTACCCCGATGCGGGGGCCGCGAACCTGGCGGCAGAGCGCTTCAAACAGGAGGCGCGCGCGGTCGCCAGCCTGGACCACGTGCATATCCTGCCGCTCTATCGTTATGGCGAGGAACTGACGGAGAGCGGGCAGCGCGCCTATATGGTGATGCAGTATCGCCCGGAAGGCGCGCTGTGGGACTGGATACGCCAGCGCACAGGGGCGGTCAGCGGGAACTCGCTCGCCACAGCACCGGTGCTGCCGGCAGGACTGCCCACGGAATGGCCTATGAGCCTGGAGGAGGCGGGTACATACCTGCGCCAGGCGGCCTCAGCGCTGCAATATGCCCACGAGCGCGGCATCATTCACCGCGACATCAAGCCGGCGAATTTCTTGCTGCGCATCGGCGCGGACCATAGCGTCCACTTGCTGCTCTCCGATTTCGGGCTGGCAAAATTCTTTTCCGCGCACACCTCCAACAGCCAGGTCTTTGGCACACCGATCTACATGGCCCCGGAACAATTCGAGGGCCTGGGTGGACCAAAAAGCGATCAATACGCACTGGCGGTGATGATCTACATGCTGCTTGCCGGCCGCGCGCCCTTCGAGGGCGACCCTATGCACCTGATGCACCAGCACTTGAGCAAGGAACCACCGCCGGTTCGCATGTTCAACCCTGCAGTGCCGGCAAACATCGAAAGTGTGCTGAACCACGCGCTCGCCAAAGATCCGGCGCAGCGCTATCCATCCGTCGCGGCCTTCGCCAACGACTTTGATCAGAACATGCATCAGTTCGCGCCCGGCCTCTTTCCCCAGTTCTCTCTGCCCTCGCTCAGGTCAAACGAATACGCGCAGCCAGGGTCTGCGCACGCCTCAACCGTACTTTCAAGCACTAGTGATCGACTGGCGCCACATAATACGCCAATGGTCCAGTCACAGATCACATCTTCTTCGTCTGTGCCACCCTCAATAACCTTCCAGCCCCAGGAGACATTCACCCCGCCGGCGGTCTTTCCGACCGCTCCAGGGCTGGCACCTACTCAGGGAGGCTACGCGCACACGCCAGTAGCCACAGTACAAACGCCCCCTTCCCAACCCCAGAGAATCACACCGGGCGGACCACGGACGAGCCGGCGCACGGCTCTGGGATGGCTGCTCGGCGGCGCGGCCCTGCTCACGATTGGAGGCGGCACGGGCATCTACCTCTACCTGCGCAACAACACACCCGCACACGCGCTCTATGTCCTGCGCGGACACAGCGCTGCCGTCACCAGCATCGCCTGGTCGCCCGATGGCACGCGGCTGGTATCCGGTTCGCGCGATAAGACGGCCCGCCTGTGGTCTGGTGCCAATACGACGAACATCTACAGCGAGGAGAATGCTGCCATCCTGGCGGTGGCCTGGAGTCCTGACAGCAACCTGCTGGCCTCAGGCGGCGAGGATCAAACGGTGCAGGTCTGGAATACCGCGGGCGTGAAACAACACAGCTTCCCCAGCCTGGGCGCGAGTGCCAGCGCCATTAGCTGGAATCCTGCCGGCAGAGGTCTGCTGGTCGGCACTCTAGGTGATGGCACATATGATCTGCTATTGAGCGGCAAAGTGACGAAAAGTGTGTCCCGGATCAGCATTCACGCCATCGCGTTCTCCCCCGATGGACATTCTGTGGCGGCAGCGCTGGACAACGGCAGCATTACGGTGAGCAACCTGCAAGTGCCGCATAGCACACACGTGTACCATAGACACGTGGGCGCGGCCCTCACGGTCGCCTGGTCGCCCGATGGCAGCATGCTGGCCTCTGGGGGAACTGACAATATCGCACGCGTGTGGGAGACAGTCACAGGCCATGTGGTGCATCACCTGCCACACAATGGAGCCGTCAATGGCCTGGCCTGGGAGCCAGCCAATACCGGTCGCCTGGCCAGCGCCTCAGCCGACCACAATGTGCGTGTCTGGGACGTGCAGAGCAGCGCCAGGACCGTGTATAGCGGCCACACAGGCGCAGTCACGTCCGTGGCATGGGGCGCACAGGGACTGGCCTCCGCCTCGATAGATAACACGGTGATCGTCTGGCACGTTTCGTAGAAACCCGATTTGTCACATCCGGCGCGATTGATCCTCTGAAAGGTGTTTCGCAATATTTCAAAATGGCGACGCGCCCCACATGTGTGAGAGCAATAGTACTTCCTGCCCGATATATTGAGACTCTGCAATGCTAGCGCTATAATGATCTTCGTTACACTATTTTCCTGATGCCTGCTACTCTGACCCATATCTTTTGAGCTGCATTCAGGAATATCTCAATAGTAAGGAAGGTTAATGTAGGAATGGATATCACAGGTACACAGAAGGTAAATGCCGCGCGTCAGCGCGTATTTGATGCATTATTGAACCCCGAAGTACTCAAGAACTGTATACCCGGCTGCGAGCAGGCCGAGTTTGTGGATTTCTCCAGCGGTCGCGAGTTGAAGCTGGTGATCGCACCCAGTATTCCGGGCTTCAAAGGCCCATATACCGTCTACCTGCGCACCGGCGAGGTGGTGGCGCCCTCGCGCGTCGTGCTCATCGCCGAGCCGACCAGCTCGCTTGGTTCGGTCAAGGCAGCCTGCACTGTCGATCTCGTGGAAGAGGCGGCCGCGACAGCTATGAGCTACGCGGCCCATGCCGAACTGACGGGCAAGATCGCAGCAACACCGGAGTTTGTCATTAAGAGCGCGGTGAAGAGCGCCCTCGACCAGTTCTTCAAGAACTTCAACAAGCAGGTAAGTAACGTCACAGCGTAAGGTATATGCAATAAGAGGGTGGACCGAGCAGAGGCCG
>JBDTHH010000502.1:0-5998 GCA_039937055.1 Ktedonobacteraceae bacterium
GTTTTATGTTCAACCACCGTTTAATGGGGTCTTACCCTATCGCGGAGACATGACCCTTTTTTGTGGGCTCGTGGAAAGGTGAGGCGTCCCTAGACGAAAGAGGGAAAAGGGGTAGGGGCTTGTAAACGGCGCCCCTACCCGTTGTGTGTCACATACACCGTGGAAAGCGTTGCATAACAAACCTACCCCTGCGAAGGCGCGGCATGCTCACCTCCTCCAACACATGGCCTATAAAGGCCATGCCACCCGCCGTAGGGACATGTTGTATCATATGATTCAGTGCTGTTGCCCATGTGACATGTTGTATCATATGATTCAGGCAATAAATTGCGCCGGACGCGATAAATCGGGTCCCTACAATGAATAATGGCGCTCGTTCTCGCCTCCAAGCAAACTATGGTAGAATGGGAGTGAGGTGGTGCAATGGCGCACCGTGCTCGGTTTCTTACTGTCTTCCACATCAGGAGGCTACCTATGTCCGACGGCATTCCCTATCTGAACATCCCCGGCCCACAATCGCGCGCACTGCTGGCACGGCGCCAGAAGGCAGTGGCGCGCGGCGTCAGCTCTACTATGAACGTATTCGCGGCGAAGGCCGATGGAGCTATTATTGAAGATGTAGATGGCAACCGTTATATCGACTTCGCGGGCGGCATCGGTGTCATGAACATCGGTCATGTGCGGCCAGAAGTGTCAGCGGCCATCGCGGAGCAGGCGGCGAAGTACATCCATACCTGCTTCAGCGTGATGATGTATGAGCCATATATTGAGCTGGCAGAGCGCATCATCAAGCTCGCGCCGGGCGAGTTCCCCAAGAAGGCCATCTTCTTTAACAGCGGGGCGGAAGCCGTTGAGAACGCCGTCAAGATCGCGCGCTACGCCACCGGCCGACCCGCGATTATCGTCTTTGACAATGCTTTCCACGGCCGTACCTTGATGACCATGAGTATGACGGCCAGGGTGAAGCCCTACAAGCATCACTTCGGCCCCTTCGCGTCCGAGGTGTACCGCGCGCCGTTCCCCTACCCCTACCGCATGGATATGACGCCGCAGGAAGCTTCGGACCACTGCATCCGGGAGCTTGAGCGTATGTTTGTGGGCGAAGTAGCCCCGGACCAGGTGGCGGCCATCATCATCGAGCCGGTGCAGGGTGAAGGCGGCTTCATGGTGACTCCTCCCGGCTTCTTGCGCGCCCTGCAAGCCCTGTGCAAGAAGCATGGTATCCTCTTCGTTGCCGACGAGATCCAATCCGGCTTCTGCCGCACCGGCAAGATGTTCGCCGTTGAGCATGATGGCGTGGCACCGGATATGTTGATCATCGCCAAGTCGATGGGTGCCGGCATGCCGATCAGCGGCGTCGTTGGGCGCGCCGAGATCATGGATGCGCCCCCGCCAGGCACGTTGGGCGGCACCTACAGCGGCAATCCCGTGGCCTGCGCGGCCGCCATCGCGGTGCTCGACCTGTATGAGAAAGAGGACCTCGCCACGCGCTCGCAGCAGATCGGTCAGATTGTCACCGAGCGCTTCCAGAAGTTCCAGGAACACTACCCCTTCGTGGGTGATGTGCGCGGCCTCGGCGGCATGGTGGCTATGGAACTGGTGCGGGATCGCGAGAGCAAAGAGCCTGACGCGCACCTGGCCAGCGACATTCTTGCCGCGGCGCATCAACGCGGCCTCGTGCTGATCAAGGCCGGCATGTACGACAACGTGATCCGTGTGCTCGTCCCGCTCTGCGTGACCGATGAGCAGTTGGGGCAGGGCCTGGATATCCTTGAGGAGGCGATTACTGCCGTCACGCAATCTGTCGCCGCTGTATCGTAGTGAATTGACAATCGTCATGTGCCGAGCTGGAACATGGCGCGTTGTCGGCGAGGCAAGCCACGCGCTACGGACACGCCCGATTCCCGCTCGTTCCTGTCTTATGTTAACGTGTATGGCGAGGAACTCTATACGACGAACTGATCACTCGTGCCCTAAAGGAGGGCCGACGATCTCAAAGTGATAGTTGGCGGCAAGAGCTTGCATCTTCGCTAGATCAGGTGGGGTGGGTGGTGGAATCGTCAGAGAGCGGGCTGGTTCTCCCATTTCAGCTTGAAACTGTTCCAGGCCGGCTGGAATGGTGAATTGCAAGAGCCTGGCTGGCTGATTGCCCTCAACCAGAAAGCCATGAGCGATATCCCTGGGCAGAAAGATGAAGGCCCCGGCACCTGCATGCCAGCGATGTTCTCCGCAGACGAAAGTGAATTCCCCTTCAAGTATATAGAAAGCCTCGTCTTCGGCATGATGCACATGCAGGGGTGGCGCAAAGCCCGGCGGCAAGACCTGTTCGATCAGGCTGAAGGTCTGACCATTGTCCTTCCCGGTCGCTTTAAAAAGCATGAGCGTGCCGAGAAACCAGACTGCCTGGCCTTCCTCGCGGGTGAGGATGTAGGGTTCATTGCCTGGTGTCATGGGTTCGTTCTCCTTACAGTAGAGAGGTTGACCCGAATGCACCCTCTTGCGTCCTCGAATCATCTATCCAGCAGAAGTCTGTGCGCGAGAGGGCTATCCAGACAACTGGTAAGTTTAGCTTACTAGTTATAGAATAAGTTAAACTTACTAAAAATGCAAGAGGGAGTAATCATCATGGAGAGCATTGAGCCCCTACCTCAGATGATTGGCGCTTTGCTACGCATCCCATTTCAGCAGACGGTTGCGCGGGTCTATCAGCGGCTCATAGAAGTGGGATATACTGACCTGCGTCCAACACACTTTGCCCTATTACAGCAGTTACGCCCGGAAGGCTTGCGGGTGACCGAATTAGCAAGTCTGGCTCAAATGACCGAGCAATCGATGGGTGCATTAGTAGAGTATGTTGAGGAACGAGGGTATATTGAACGGGTGACTGACCCAAGCGATGGACGGGCGTGGCTCGTGCGTTTGACGCCGCGCGGCCGTGAAGTGGAGCGAGTCGCCCGCGCAGCCATCGGGGAACTGGAAACCGAGTGGACACAGTACCTGGGCGACGAGCGGTTCGCAGCCTTACGCAGCGCCTTGCAAGACCTCGTTGCATTCATCGAGTCCAAAGGTAAGGGATGAAGATCACCCCAATAAGTTCAATCAACGGCTTCTGCGTAGTGGTGCCCCTTCGGCTATGTGTAGCAGGTCAGGTATGTCTTTAATGGGGAAATCGCTCGCTCCTCCTGCCAAATGCAGGTTGACAGAGCAATAGAGGCCTCATAAAGCGTATCCGTCCATTAGGAGACGAGCTGCTTTTCCAGTCTACTCACAGCGGTATGCTCTGGCGCGTTGCTCTTGCAGAGTTCATACAGCCTGTATACACGCTCTTCTTTACCTGGTAGGCTGATGGCGCGCGCAATGCCAAGTGCTTCAGACAGGGAATGACAACAGCTTTCAACATCATCCTGGGCGAGGTAGGTACTGGCTTCAGCCAACAACAAGTTGACCTCCCAGCGGGTTAGCTCTGGACTCAAGTTCTTGCGGGCAATGGCCAGAGCGTTATGGGCTTCGCCGTAGCGTTTCCACGATGTGAGAGCTTCGGCTTTTTCGATGTAGATGCTGGTCAGATCTGTCTTGACAAAGCTCCCATCTGGTTCAAGGTTCCCTTTTCTGGCAATCTGGGCGGCCTTGTTGAAGTAGGCGAGGCTCTTTTCTTGTAAAGCGAGCGTATTCCCTGCCAGGTAACCCTGCGCCTCCCCCGCCATTTGATAACACTTCCCCTTGAGCGGGTCTCTCGATAGATCGGCATAGGGGAGAAGAGTCTCTGCATCCTTCAAGGCGAGCACATATTCTTTCAAACGGATGTAAATGCGAGCGCGACGTAGCAGGGCAGAGGCAATCAGTTCGGCATTCTTGAGTCGGGACGCGATAACCACCGCTTCATTCTCGTACTCAAGGGACTTCTCATTGTTCATGCGGTCCCGCTCTATCAAAGAGAAAAGCTGGTAGAAGCGGCAACGCATGGCATCGAACTGATCTTTCTTGACTCCCATAGCATGAGCGAACTCAGTGGAGAGCATATGGAAGCTCATATCGACGCTCTCCGCGGCCTTTTGCACGCTGCTTGTGTAGTACAACTCCCAACCCACAGCCAGCATTTTTTCGTAGAACTGCATGGTTTCTGTACTGGCAATCACTTCCGTTCCTGGCGCTACCCCTGCCGAGGGTGTCCCGTCGCTCCACTCAGCCAGGGTGATGGAAGAGAGACCCAGCAGAATAGGCGGGATATGCAAGGCTTTCGCAAGCAGTATCCTACGCGGCAGAAGCTTGGGCATGTCTTTATTTCGCGAACTCTTTAGCATCTCGATATATCTCTCTGTCCAGTTCAGATCTCGTGCTAGCTCCTCTTTCGACAAGCCGCTAAAAGCGAGGTAATACGCAACCACTTCTCCAAGACAAGGCAGGTTATGCTCCCCAGGCCCAAATTGCCCATACACATACCACCAATAGTACGGTTTGCTCATCTATGTCCCTGCTCTATACTTTCTGTTTCCTACGCAAAGTATAACCCGCGCGTATGGATATTTCAATAACATCGCTGCATCTATCCGAAACTTATTTTCGTTTTCACATGAACGTGCGTTTACTCATTGCATGTCTCTGAGTATCCTACTTGAGGAACTTGTTTTTACGCCATAGAAAGGGAAGATTAGATGGACACGAATATGAGTGAGGTTACCCGACTTAGGAACCAGATCGAAGCAGAGTATATCGCGGCCCAACGCGGGCTGGAGGGTCTGGCAGAAGTCGCCAGGCACCAGTACATCACGACGCAGATGGAAAATATGGACTGCTATCATCGGCAACTCGCTAAACTTGTGGGAGAGGAACGGGCTATCCAGATGGTAGCCCAGGTTTTCGGCACGCCAGAGGAGGACAGCGATGGCAGATGAACGACAGCCGCTGGTGGTCACAACACGCATCGACGAGGAACGCAAGACGCTCTTTACTACGTTTCTAGAACAGCACGGCTGCATTGTAGAAGACCAGGGGAAGTTTCTGCGGGTTCGCTCTCCTGAAGGCACACGGCGGGGAGCAAGTCTCAGTGGGCGTGACGAGCGGCACAGCATCACGCTGCCCGATGCCACACATCTGGTCGAGGTCTACATTCGCCAGAGAGAATATACCATCCTGAACATCCCGGCCGGGGAAGCGAGACGAGAGGCTTTGTAGACACTATATAAAGGAGCAAGGTGTCGGCCCTGTTCCAAGGCCGACATATCTCACCCGTTGATTGAACCGTGCCAGAGCAATAGGACCATCAGAAATCCCCACGCTCGATCAGCGCGATAAAACGCTGTTCCAGTTCGGAGGTGCGCGGCCCTGGCGTGCCGTTCCCGATCGGCAAGTCGTCGATCTGCACGACGGGCATAATCTCTCGGGACGATGCGCACATGAAGGCCTCATCGACCTGCGGCAATTCGCTCAGGAGGATGGGGCGTTCTTCGATGGCAAAGCGGCCGCGCGCCAGTTCCAGCACGACATGGCGCGTGATGCCCAGCAATATGCCGGCGCGCGGCGTCACCAGCGTATCGCCGCGAAACACAAAGAAATTGCTGCGCGTCGCCTCCAGTACATGCTCCTGCGCGTCGACAAAGAGCGCGTCCACCGCGCCGCGCCGTTGGGCCTCCTTCAGCGCGCGGATAGCGGACGTATAGCTCGTCGTCTTGGCCTCCGGCGCTTCACGGGTCAGGTGGGTGGTGATCACACGGTATCCCTGTGCGAAGCTCTGCATATCGCGCTCGCCAAGCGGGGTGATGAGGACGGCGAGCAGCGGCCTGCTGGCCGGGGTGATGCCATCTGCGCTCTCGCCGCCGGTGACCAGGATGCGAATGGCGGCATGGATGTAGGCATTGCGCGCGATGACTTCACGCACAACGGCCGCGATCTCCGCGCGCGCGTAGGGTACCTCCAGATCGATGACTTCGGCAGAGCGATAGAGGCGTGCCAGGTGTTCATCCAGGTGAAACGGACGGCGATTGTAGGTGCGCAGCGCCTC
>JBDTHH010000503.1:0-13992 GCA_039937055.1 Ktedonobacteraceae bacterium
TGTTGCAGGGGGCACCGGCTCACACACTCGTGGCCCATCACGATCTCTCCTTCCATGGGCCTATACCAGAAATTGTTCCCGCGCTTCAAGTGGAAGCGCAGCCGTTAGAGACGTTAGAAGTGCGCAATCTGAGTTATTGCTACCCGGAGACGGGACGTGGCATCACCGCTATCGACCTGCGCATTGTGCGTGGTAAGCTGACTGTGATTACCGGGCGCATCGGCGCGGGCAAAACCACCCTTCTGCAGACCTTGCTTGGTCTCCTGCCAAAAGACGAGGGAGATGTTGTCTGGAACGGCCGGCCAGTTGCGGACCCGGCAGCGTTTTTCGTGCCGCCGCGTAGTGCTTATACGGCTCAGGTGCCACACCTGTTTAGCGATACGCTCAGAGAGAATATCCTGCTAGGTCTATCCGAGCCGGCCGTCGATCTGCCAGGGGTGATCCATGCAGCCGTCCTTGAACACGATATTGTCGCATTGCCGCAGGGACTGGATACGCAGATCGGTGTGCGGGGTGTCAGGCTTTCCGGCGGACAGATCCAGCGCACGGCAGCGGCGCGCATGCTCGCGCGCACGCCTGAACTGCTCGTCTGCGATGATCTTTCCAGTGCGCTCGACGTGGAGACAGAGCAGGTGCTGTGGGATCGCCTGCTCGCCACGGACGCGTACACCTGCATTGCAGTATCACACCGGCACGCGGTCCTGCAGCGCGCTGACCTGGTGATCGTCCTGAAAGACGGCCATGTTGAAGCTGCCGGCCCGCTGGCAACAGTATTGGCAAGTTGTGAAGAGATGCGTTCTATCTGGTATGGCCAGGATGAAGAGTAACTTCTCAGCAGGGTGTGCAGGGGGACGGCTGTCCCCCTGCCGGAGCGCGAGGGGTCCCGCACCCTTCCCCCTTTTTCCAAGGCCGCCGCAGGCGGCACGAGAAGGGCACCTGAGCAGTTACGCTGGTTCTACACTCTCTCGGTGAAGCCAGATTGCTGAGTTGTCCATGAATGGCTCAGCATGGTATAGTGGTAGGAAAGAATGGGTCGAAAACACATCTTGACTGACAAGAAGGACATTGCTGCACCTCAAAATTGAAAGCGAAAAAGAGATGACGACCAATGAGATGGAGTAAGCTGAAAAGGTCTCTTGAGGACCTTCTGGCTGAGGCGGTGAAAGAGCATCTGCAAATGCATTTTACCCGCTATGGCAGAAGTCCGAGCAGCGTGATGGATCGAGCCTGGATTACCTGGGATAAAGAAGAGATCCACACCTTCTCCACTGTTGGTTGGCTCAGAGGAACCCACAGCGTTGCCACTCAGATGTATGAAGCGGGCGAGCGGAAAGAGTTGTCTGCTTGGTATGATTTCTCTGAAGAGGTAGTGAAACGGCTGGAGCAGTCCGAGGTCTTCTCACGTCAGCAGTGGTATGAGGCTCTGCAGACCTATCTCACCCTCTCGATTGAGCAAGCCTTGCACTCTTCCGATGTCCTCATCAGAGCCTGGGCCATGTTCGATAGACGTCTGGGGAAAAGGCGCCTGCGCTCCATGGAGTTCCAGCCAACAGATCCCCCCTTCGTCAAACGCTGGTATCAGCTCAGGTGTCAAGCTGAAGGCGTTCCTGTTGGGAGCGCAGGGCACGATCAGGAGGGAACATAACTCTCTGTTTCGCATCGCATAAAAATCTTCTTTAGAGGTATCATGATACGAGCGCTCATCTTCGATTTTGACGGCTTGATCTTAGACACAGAAATTCCATCTTTTCAAACCTGGCAGGAGATCTACCAGGCGCACGGCCGCTCTCTGGATTTCACGACGTGGTCGGCGTGCATCGGTGGTTCCATAGAGCTTTTCAACCCGTATGACCACCTGGAAGAGCAGCTTGGGCGTCCAGTTGACCGGGAGGCGCTGCGGGAGCAATACCGGCGGCGGCATGTGGCGCTGGTGGAGGCACAGAGCATTCTGCCAGGGGTTGAGCAGTATATTGCCGACGCGCGGAGGCTGGGCTTGAAGATCGGACTGGCCTCAAGTTCCTCCCGTGGCTGGGCCGCGGGACACCTGGAACGGCTGGGGCTGCACGCGCATTTCGATTGTATACGCTGCGCCGACCATGTGACGCACACCAAACCCGACCCTGAATTGTACCTCGCCGTCCTGGAAGCGCTGCATGTGCGCGCCGACGAGGCCTTCGCGCTGGAAGACTCGCCCAATGGTGTGCGCGCGGCGCAGCGCGCTGGCCTGTTCTGTGTGGCGGTCCCTAACACCTTAACAGGCCAGCTCTCCCTGGACCATGCCGACCTGCGCCTGGCTTCTCTGGCCGATATGCCGCTGGAAGAGCTAATAGAAGTGATACAAGGAGCAAGAAGATCTCTCTAGTTGATCCACGATAGAATAGGAGAAGATGATGCTCAAAAACCCGCTATTCGAGGCTACAGCTCCCTGGAAACTGCGCTTTCGTGCGCCCCAGGTATTCACAACCCGTATGGCAACGGCGAACCCAACATACGGCATCGCGGTGAGCAATGTTGCCAGCGATGTCTTTCAGGTGTATGGCTGGGATGTACCCGGCGGTACGCTCACGCAAGTGACGCACAGACCAGCAGGGCTGTTTGCTGTGGTGCTTGCACCAGATGGACGCTCTCTGTATTACCTGGATGACCGGCAGGGAGATGAAACGGGGCATATTGTGCGCATCCCATATGCAGGAGGCAAGCCTCTCGACCTCACGCCGCATCTCCCGTCCTATGTGGTCTCGCAGGAGTCAGTGCTGTACGGACTGACAGTGAGCGGATCGAGCCAGCGGCTCGGCGCCGTGGTGGCGCACTCGAACGCTTTTTATCTCTACTGTCTTGACGTTGGATCACACGATGCCGTCCAGGAACCACGGCTGTTGTATTGCAGTCCACACCTGGCGATAAGCCCGGTGCTTTCATATGATGGAGATGTGGCCGTGATCGCCACAACAGAGCGAACAGGGACGCTTCAATATACGCTCCTGGCCTTTGAGGTGAGTAGCGGCGAGCGCCTGGGGGAACTGGAAGATGGTGCGGGGGCGAGCCTGGAGCCGATTGTCTGTTCGCCACGCCCTACTGATCCGCGTGTGCTGGCGACGAGCGACCGGAGTGGCAGGACGCGCCCGCTGCTCTGGAATCCGCGCACGGGTGAACGGAGCGATCTGCCTCTTGATGGGCTGGAAGGAGATATTCTGCCGCTTGACTGGTCAGCGGACGGCGAACGGATCTTGCTCTGCGAGTTTGTACAAGCGGTGCAGCATCTCTTTGTCTATGACCTGGAAAGCAGGCAGTTGCACACGTTAGCGCATCCAGGCGGTACCTATGGATCGAGAGGGACATACTTTGAGCCTGGTGGCGCCATTGTGGCGCAGTGGCAGGATGCGAGTCATCCCCCCTGTGTCATTGAGCTGGATGGTGAAACGGGGCAGCAGAGGCGTGTGCTGCTCTCAGCAGGCGCTGTTCCAGCCGGGCAGCCCTGGCGATCTTTCACGTTCCCGTCTACAGATGGTGAACTGGTCCAGGGGTGGCTCTGTGTTCCCGAAGGTGAGGAGCCATTTCCAACGATTCTGGAAACACATGGTGGACCGTCCTCTGTCACAGTCGAGGCCTTTGATCCTGCCTGCCAGGCGTGGGTGGATCATGGCTTCGCATTTGCATCGATCAATTATCGCGGCTCAACCACCTTTGGCAAGCAGTTTCTGGAGCAGATCTGGGGGAATCCGGGCGAGCTGGAAGTTGAGGATCTGGTCGGCGCACGCAAATGGCTTGTTGAGCAAGGCATCGCCAGGCCCGATCGGATCCTGCTCACGGGCTGGTCGTATGGTGGCTATCTGACGCTTCAGGCGCTGGGGAAGTATCCGGGACTCTGGGCGGGTGGAATGGGGGGCATCGCGGTGGCCGACCGGACATTACAATATGAGTACTCGTCGGATAAGCACAGGGGATACATTGCTGGACTCCTGGGTGGGACACCGCAAGAGAAACCGGAGCAGTACTGGAAAAGCTCGCCGATAACCTATGCCGAGCAGGTCGATGCGCCGATCCTGCTCATTCAAGGTCGCAACGATACACGCTGCCCTGCACGCCAGGTAGAGGCGTATGAGGAAAAGATGCGTACCCTGGGCAAACCTATCGAAATCCTCTGGTTCGATGCGGGTCATGGCTCGCTCTCGATGGAACAGGAGATAGCCTTCCAGGAACGTATGCTGCGCTTCGCGTACCAGGTTCTGGGCACTCTATGATGCTAATATATGCAAGATAGGGAAAGGAAACCTTAATGGCTCAAAGTAAACATGTAGTTGAGACCTCGCGCCTGCACCTCATTCCATTCTCATTAGATCTCATGAAGGCAACGCAGACTCTAGACAGCAATAGGCGCGCTGTGTTATACTTAAAATATGCCTTTAATTCGCCTAGAAATGTATATTGATGCTCCAATAGAGCGCTGTTTTGATCTCTCGCTCAATGTTGACCTGCATCGTCACTCTGTCGCGCACACGCATGAACGCCCGGTTGCCGGTGTGCTGACAGGGATGATGAAGCTGGGTGATACGGTGACCTGGGAGGCCGTGCATTTTGGCATCAAGCAGCATCTCACGTCAAAAATCACAGCCTATGAGCGACCGTATCGCTTTACCGATGAAATGCTTCGTGGGGCATTTCAGGAGATCCATCACGTCCATGAGTTTGTCCCTCAACCGCCTGGGACGCTTATGATTGATCTGTTCACGTTCCGTGCTCCATTAGGCATTTTTGGGCGGGTGGCTGAAAGTCTGTTCCTTACACGCTACATGCGAGGACTGTTGCTCACCAGGAACAGGTACTTGAAACAGGTAGCAGAAGCGGGTACCGACCCTGCGCTTCTTTAGAGGAAGCTTGACCGCGTGATAAGTACAATCAAGCACCAAACGCGGGATGCTCCAAGCCTGATGAGCACGCCTTTTTCCGCATTTGGTGCTTGATTGTACTTATGCGGTTAGTGGATCTCTCGCGTCCCTTGCCGCAGTTTATCCAGTAGAAGCCAGTGATGTGTGATCGCCTCCTGCCCTACCTGTGTTAAGCTTATGAGCGTATTAGGCGTTTTCCCTACAAAGCGCTTCTCGATCTGTATCAATCCCCCCTCTTCGAGCTTCGAGAGATGGCTGGAAAGATTCCCTTTACTGAGTCCGGTCAATTGTAACAAGAAGGTAAAATCGGCACTACTACACGCTGAGAGCGCCGTCATGATTGCCAGGCGCGCAGGCTCATGAATGATCTTATCCAGGTTGGCGAGTTCCTCAAACGGTCTGCTCATAGATTTTCCATCCCGGCTTTCATATCCGCTGACTCTGGTTCAGCAGATGAGTTTGCTCCTACATAGCTACGCACACGGGCAAACACGCGCAGCATATGCCAATGGTCGAGTAAGCCAGCCACTAAGAGGAGCAGGCCGGCGCACATTGCTATATTGAAGCCATACCAATCAGGTGACGGATATTTGATATACAGCCAGTAGTAGACAGCGCGATTAAACAGTGGCACAACACTCAAGGCAATAGCGATAGCGGCTAAGATCAGGTAATGCATCTGCATACGGGCAAACAGCCACCAATGGATAAGCAGGAACAGTGCGAAGATCAACAGTGTCATACTTACTGCCGAGTGCAGGCGTGTGTCGAATGCTTGTATGGTGAAGTAGGCTACAAATGCCCCGACAAGTTCAATCGTCAGCTTCATTTTCTCTTCGAAACGGGGTTTCACCTGTCCAAAGCGACGTTTATAATAGCGTATCACTACGTACAAAACGACAAGGTACAGCACCAAAGGCAGCACCTGACTCCCCAATGCGCCCAGGTTCGCGAGCCAGGAATCCTGGATACTGCCAAACAACACCCAATAGAGCCATTTATTCCAAAGCATATTGAACGCACCTATGAAGGCGAAAAATCCCCCTATTGTTGCCAGCACGAGTCCTGGCACGACGGTGTGATTTTTAACAAGCGAGCGAAGATCAGATGTGTTGTGCCTATATTGCATGATTGAAGTTCTCCTTATCTCAAACTAGTTTGCGTTGCAAACTTGATACAATAAATATACCTGGGAAATAGTCACTTGTCAAGTAATTACAAACGAGTTTGTATCGCAAACATAATGAATGAGATCGAGGAAGATCAAAGGAATATCGACATCATAAGGAGGATGACCATGCTTCATACATACCTCACGACATCCTGGCACTTGCGCTACCCCATTATCGGCGCACCTATGGCGTATGCGGGGCGAGGGCGCCTGGCGCACGCGGTCTCCCAGGCCGGAGGGCTGGGCATGATTGGCATCGGCAGCAAGGAATCGGTGGAACTCGTAGCGCAGGAGGCGGCCATTGCTCGTGGCAGCGGACAGACGCGTTTTGGGATCGGGCTGATGGCCTGGGCCATTGAGTTGCGGCCAGAACTCCTTCAGGCCGCGCTTCAGGCGCAGCCTTTTCTTATCTCCATCTCGTTTGGCTCGCCCGCCCCCTACGTGGAGATGTTGCACCAGCAGGGTATCCACCTGGCCACGCAGGTCCACTCGCGGGCCGAAGCCATGCAGGCAGAGCAGGCCGGAGTCGATCTGATTGTTGTCCAGGGAACAGAGGCCGGAGGGCATACCGGCCAGGTCAGTACGCTCCCACTCTTACAATCCGTCCTGGGAGCGGTGCGGGTCCCTGTGGTTGCCGCGGGAGGCATTGCTTCACCGCCGGGAGTAGCGGCGGCCTTAGCGGCAGGCGCCGAGGGCGTCTGGGTGGGAACCTGCCTGCTGGCTTCACCTGAATGTGAGAACACGGAGAGCGCGCGGTCGCGCATTGTGCAGGCGCAGGAGACGGAGACGGTGCTCACGCGCGCGTTCGATGTGGCGCAGGGCATCCCGTGGCCGGTGGAGTATCCGGGGCGAGCGCTACGCAACAGCTTTACCGATCAGTGGCATCAGCAGACAGGGAGACTCGCACAGGACGAGGGCGCTCGCCAGCAGCTCGCGGAGGCCATCAAGAGCCGCGACTATAACTTGGCCCAGATCTACGCGGGCGAAGCCGTGGGGCTGGTGAAGCGCGAGCAGCCTGCCGCTGAGGTCATCCGCCAGTTGGGGGATGGCGCCGAGCAACTCCTCCGTGACCGCTGTAGCAAGCTGCTTGATTGAACGCGACGAGACAGTGTACTAACGTACGCCCTTAATTGGTTGTACCAGCACTGAACCGAGCAAGACGATGACAGTTGCCACAACGAAGAGGATGCTATAGCCCAGAATGGTATCAAAGGCAAACAGGCTGATGACCAGCGCGCCAAATCCGGGGGCCAGTAGTCCGGGGATGGCGCTGGCGATGTTGATGAGGCCCAGATCTTTGCCGCGATCTTGCGGGCGCGGCAGCACCTGGGTGACCAGGGCGATATCGACCCCCAGGTACGCGCCGAAACCGAAGCCGATGATCGCCGCGGCGATCTCCACCATGGTCCAGGTGTGGATCAGGGCCAGGGGCAGCAGGCCCAGAGCAATAATGCCGCTGGCCAGCATCACAAAGATCTTGCGCCGCTGAAGGCGGTCTGAAAGGATACCGAAGATGACGGTGGCGATAATCAGGAAGAGCGCGGAAATGATCTGTAAGGTTGCCGCCGCCTCCTCTATGGTATGGCCGGGATAGTGTTGCGTATATTTGATGACATCGCGCAGGTAGTAGTTGAGGTAGCCGACGCCGACGGAGTAGCCTAGAATGACCAGGAAGCGCGTCAGCCAGGCGTAGCTGAAATCGGGGTAGGTGCGCGGGTTAATCCAGAACGCGGCCAGGAACGTACCGGGTTTGAAGGGCGGCACAACGTGTCTGGGCAAGGGTTGTTCATGCATGGTTGCTACATAGAGGCCTATGATTACCACCAGGACCACGATGATGGCATAGTACGCGCCGGCGATATTATTGCGTGTCAACTTGAGGATGCTGGACACCAGCACCGCTCCCAGAATGATGCTGAGCGGGATCGCCAGGGAGACGATAGCGGACGCGGTGCCGCGTTGCCTTTCTGGCACACGGTCAGGAATGACAGCGGAGAGGCCAGCAAGCAGAGCGCTACCGAAGAACTGCCCCATAGCGGCGCCCACGATGAGCATGGGCAGGGAGGAGGCGTTGGCCAGGATCAGCAGGGCGATCACCCCGGTACACGTGCCGATGAGCATCCATGATCGCCTCCGTCCCAGCTTCCAGGTTGTGCGGTCGCTCAAGGCGCCGGCGATGGGATTGCCCAGCACAGAGGCCAGTGCCGCGAAGGTCGAGAGCAGCCCCAGGCTAATCACTTTATTGCGCGGGTCGAGGGCCACCACCTGCGCGGGTATGAGGATGCCGCCGGTGGGATAGATGGTGATAAAGAAGGCGACATTTGCCAGGGCTAAAAACATCTGCGCGCCCAGAGAAAAGGATTTCGTCGGCGCCTGAAAAGCCTCGTGTTCTCCTGGAACCATGGTGTCAGGGACTTCAGCCAGCGGCAACGGATCAGGAACGGAACCGGCATCGGATGAGGAGAAAGAGTCGGCCATCGTAAGAGTCCCCTTTCCCTGGAAAAGACAACGCGTGTTCAAGTGGAGAGCCTGTTCTATTGGTTTCTCGGCTGCTCGTAATGCAATAATACCATAGATGTGTACCCCTGCCAGTCTGCAAAGCGGCTTGAACGACATTGACAGGCTATGGTATCATGATGGTGTTGTAAGCGCCCATAGCTCAGTGGATAGAGCGGCTGACATGGGCAGTATATAATTACGCACCAGTAGCTCAATGGATAGAGCACTCGACTTCGGATCGAGTGGTTGCGGGTTCAAGTCCTGCCTGGTGCGCTTTACCTTTTCTCTAAGGATAGAAGTTAGAGAGCGGACTAAGCGGCCCGTTGACAGATGACTCTATGGCCCAATATCGGGAACGTCGTAGATGTCGATGCTTACCCCATCCGGTCCCTATTGGTTCTTGGCTGCATATGCAAACTCTTCCTCTTGACTAACAGCAAGTGACTGCTCTATTTCGAGACTGTAAAATAGAATAGTTTGTGTAAATGGTCAGAGCGGACAGACGTGAAAACAAGAAAAAGAAGGAGACCCGCATGACTATTCGACGCGAACTGATCGATGAATTGCTCAACGATTGAAGTGTTTCATGGCAGCAGGAGATAAGATGCCAACGACACTGCTATTACTGGTTATGGGAGGTCTCCTGGCGGCGGGTCTGTTCCTGGTGAGCCAATGGAAATATTATCGTATCAGGCACACCGGAACACTGGTCACGGCTCAAGTGACCCAGGTCCGTATATGGCGAGATGGTCTCAGAGCAGACATTTCTCTCCAATCAAAGATGATCCCCTTCCAGGGAGGGCGATGGTGGTACGAGATTTATGCTGAATGGAGTGATCCACACACAGGGAACGCGTATGTGTTCACAAGCGGCATTAAGAAAGGATTACCAGGGTATCAGCGAGGTGACCATCTTGCCGCTTATGTCAGTCCCTATGGAACGTATTTGAAGCTTTCTTAGCCTTCGAGGCGAGAGGGAAAAACGAGGAGGAGCTCATTTGTCTGTCATCTATTGCAATGTTAAACTTGAGTTCTAGCATCTCCCCGTTTTTTCTAGCGGCATCCTTGCTAAAAGCTCAGCAAAGATGCCGCTAGAAATTGGTATCATCCCCTATTTAGTTTGATCAGTCACGCAATGCGACCAGGTCGGGATCAGTCAGTGACAACCCTTTGAGGTGAGGATAGAGCGTTAACGCCTGTTGCAAGGGGGCGGACGCTTTCTCCAGTTGGGTATGGGTCGCATAAAAGCAGGCCAGATTGTAGAGCATAATCCCCTTGAGAGCTTCTGGTACCTCGGCCTGAACGACTTTAGCGGTCCACGTTTCGTAGATGTGTGTCGCTCGTGGCAAGTCGTGGCGGTCAAGATAGTACTGCGCAAAGTGCTCCTGGGTATGGCCGTAGCCATTGCCCACGATAAGCGTGTACAGCGGCTCCCCTTCAGGAATCCAGTCGAAGCGATTGAAGGTCACCAGGTCGTCTTCTGTGAATTGCTGAACGTGTGCGTACAGTGCCGCGAAGGCTTGTTCCGCATCAGGCAGCACATCCGACCAGGGGCGCAGGCGTTGTTCCTCGAAGACCTGCACGTTGATCTGCTCAAAGTCTCCAAATGCTGGCGGTGTTTCGTGCTGCAGGACGGCCGCCAGTTTGCGCACAATGTGCTGCCGCCAGAAGGTCATGTGAACTACATGATCTTTAGCGGACCAGTGTTCCGGCGTGCCGATGGCCGCGTGTTCGGCGGAGTCTAGCTCTTGTAAGAAGGCGTCCTGAGCAAGCTGGACATAGCGCAAGAGATCGAGAAGGATGGGCTTAAATGGAGCCTGTGTCATGGATACTCCTTTTATATTGAGACGATGCGTCGGCCTTTACAGATCGATGGCGGGCAGAGAGTGCATGCCAAGCGCGAACGAGACCTCACCGCCATGATGTATATCATGTTCGATCAGATGCCAGATGACCCATTGACGCGTGAAAGTTTCGTCCTCACCATTGTCGTCGGTATCATGAAAGACCTCTTCCAGGTCGGCAATCGTCCAGCGTTGCAGGGCATCTTGAAGTACCTGCCAGGACGTTTCTAGTCCGCTGACTAATTCGGCCGCGGAGCGCGCTGGCTGTCCGGGACGGTCCCATGTCGCCAATGAGGCGAGGTTCTCGTCGCCTTCTTTTAGCAAGTAATACAGCCACCTGGCACGCGCACCGATGATATGTGTTGCAATCATACCAATGGAGCGCAGGTGTGGCGCTGCGTGCAGGGTAAGTTGCTCTGCCGAAAGGGGGGCCAGGGCGCGAACCAGGTGTTGCTGGTAGCCATCCCAGCCTTTGTAGAAAGGTGCGAGCGGAAAAGCGTGTTCGGTCATGGATGCGTTCTCATTTCTTATCTTACTTGAAACAGACATCGTTAGTCACAGGGCATACACTGCCCTGTGATAGAGTTGCTGGAGACGTTGCAAGTGGAGGCGGTACACCCGGAATAGCCAGACGAAGTGGATGACCTTTGTCACCCAGAAGGTTTGCGCTGGGAACGCTATGCAAGCAGGGTAAGAACCTGTGGCGAGTCCAAAACCGCTACAAATGCCTTCGTTCGCGAATTAGCCGAGCGCATGTATAGCTGGTGAGGTGTACGGCCCCATTACGATGGAAATTTTGTCCATACATTTCTCCTCCTTTCAGCACTGAAGAACGCCGTTCAATGAATTGAGTATAGCATTGTTGGCGGTGCTTTACAAGTGACCATAAGTCTGCAAGGCGAAGGGTAGGGGCGTAGTTTACAAGCCCGCGATGCAACACGGGCTTGTAAACTTGTAAACCGCGCCCCTACCCTTCGCCTAAGGGCTATGTCACATGAATATCCCAGATCACTGAAGTTTGTGAAGTGAGGCTGGGGTCAAAGGCCAGTGTATAAGTATTGGTACCGGTGGGAACCTGGTAGACCAGCGTACCTCGGATCTGTCCGCCGGCCTCGACATTCCCATTTGGTGCATTGGGTACGAAGGTGGCAATGGTTTCGTTGATTTGCTGGCCAGACGAATCACGAAGAGTGAACTGAAGCAGGCTAGAGGAGGGTTGAGACTGGCTAGAGGTGTTTTTCACCGTAACATCAATGAGAAGGTAGGTTTTTCCGGCATCGGGCTTTTCGATGTCGGTGCCCTGGGATGTTTTCACACTGTGAACAGTGACCGTCCACGTAGCATCGGCTGCGATTGTTTCACCAACCTGATGGTGTTGCGACGATTGCGAAGGACCCTGGGGTGTGGTCTGAGACGTGGCCTGATCTGTGGCCTGAGGTGTGATAGCAGGGACTGTTATCGTGGCAAGACTGTTGATGTTGGCGGCGGTCTGGCCGATCGCCCGAAAGGCAAAGAAGCCGATGACGCTACAGGCTACCAGTAGTACGACTACCCCGACGATGATCCCGATGAGCCATCCATTGCGCTTCTTTGGTGGTGGTGGCGGCATCATAGGCTGATAGTAGGGTGGTTGCGGCCCAGACCCTTGGTAGGGAAATGGTTGCGAACCTGAGGGCGGGTACTGTGGTGGTTGTGACCCTGGCCCTTGATAGGGAAATGGTTGCGAATCTGAGGACGGGAACTGCGGTGGTTGTGGTCCTGACCCTTGATAGTAGGGTGGTTGTGGCCCAGAGGGCGGGTACTGTGGTGGTTGTTGATCCATGGTTATATCTCCTCGCTACCTGAAACGAGTGTTTATATTGTAACATATCAATTTTTATTCTAACACAGCTATGCAATATTTCAGAATGTATGACTGTGTATAATCATGTTGTAATATAAATAAACTCTATCAAAACATATCGTCTCTTAGCGATGATTGGCATGCTCGTCGTTTGAGCAACTGTAATTGCTCAGTATGAACACCTCCAATGTAGTTCATGCTTTGACCAGACTCAGAAAAACAAGCTATGATACATAGAGCGAGAGGGGCGATTTTTCTATTGGAGGTTTCGTGTATGTCAGCAAATGTACATCTCCTGGGCTTTGCAGGAAGCCTGCGCAAGCAATCGTATAACAGGGCCGCACTCAGAGTGGCGCAAGAGATGATGCCAGAGGGGGCAGAGTTAGAGATTATCACGCTCGACGATATTCCCTTGTTCAACCAGGATTTCGAGGGGGACAATGCGCCGCAGGCGGTGCGGGCCTTCAAGGAGAAAATCCGGCAGGCCGATGGTCTGTTGATTGTGACGCCAGAGTATAACTACTCCATCTCAGGAGTGCTCAAAAACGCGATTGACTGGGCCTCGTGGCCGCCGGGTCAGTCGGTGCTGGCAGGGAAGCCTACGGCGATTATGGGTGTGGGCGGACGTTTTGGGACGGCGCGCGCGCAACTGCACCTGCGCCAGATCTTTGTCTTCACAGATACACCCACGCTGGTGAAGCCGGAAGTGTATGTTATCAATGCCTGGGAGCAGTTCGACGCGGAGGGAAATTTGCAGAACGAAGTCACACGCGAGCAAATTCGTAAACTGCTCGAAGCGCTGGTGAAGTGGACCAGGCGCGCGGAATACCTGCGGGGCTAGCGATGTTTAGCTCAGCGAGGGTGGAGCTGATCTTTGCGCGTCCTTTTTCTCAGGCGGTACCTCTCTGGCTGCGACCTCAGCTTTCCCAGGCGTGATCAGCATCTGGATGGCCTGCTGGCTGTTCAGCGGAATCCTGGGGATGTGCTGGGATACCCGCGAGATCTCTTCCATGGGCAGCTCGGCCATGACGTTATCTTTCATCGTTTTGGCCTGCCCGGCGCCCTTCCCGATATTGCGCGAGACCGATTGCAGCGTTTTGGGACCGAAGATCGCCAGCCCGATCAAGAGAATAACGAGTAGCTCGACATAATGGAAGCCCATAGTGATCCCTCTCTGAATACTAGTGTGTCAAGTGGTATGGATGTGCGTTATTACTAGCATAGCACATTCTTGAAAAGAGCGGTAGATGTGTGTGCCATGCCCCAAAAAGTCAGGCGCGAGGGTTTCTCTTTCATAGAGAGTATGCAACAGGTCAAGAAGTGGCAGGATGGCTCAGTGCGTTGTGGATCTACGGGCATAGGTCTCCATTGAGCCATCCTGGTTCTTCGCAGCCGAAGGTATGCTGACGCCCAGGATCTTCCCCCACACACCCCTTACCTGGGTACACCGGTCGCACCGTTTCCCCCAGGACGGCGACCGGTCTCTTTTTTGATAGCCTGGTCCCCCGTTTGGGCTATAGCTCCAGTATCGTGACGAAGAATATACCTCGAGTATGCTATGATGAGAGGCAACAAGTACCATGTATGAGCATGCGTAACATACGAGAGGAGCGCGGCTACCGAGAATGCAGGTTGGACAGAGTGCGAGCAATTCAGGCTCACGGTTACGCACAATCGCGACAGTTGCCATTGTGCTCTTCGCGCTGGCCGGGCTTATGAGTGGGTTCGTGGTAGGGGCGATGACGCACC
>JBDTHH010000504.1:0-9239 GCA_039937055.1 Ktedonobacteraceae bacterium
GCCTTCTTCTTGTATGCCGTCGAGAGTCGTCAGCATCTCATCGACGATCCCATCCTGATGCCGGAGATCCCCACCGAAGAGCAGCGAGGCTGGGCAGCGTTTTGCGCGGGCGCAGCGGAATACTTAGCCTCACGCTATGACTTGCAGTGTCCGACCTGGGCGCACGATTTCGCATATTGTATGTCAGAGCCGTGGTATACCGTTCCCAATGCCAGTCCGGCAATGCGCAAGCACCTCCAGAAAACGGCTCCCGAAGCGTTCCGTCGCCGCAACGTGTTCTGCGACGATCATGTGTTCAGCAATGCCCATCCATCATCACGCGAGCCGGGAAACCGTGACGATCTGGAACGCAGGCGCACAGAGATCCTGACCGCTCTGCCACAAGTGGAGCGCGAGGCCTATCTCGCGGCGCATCACGCGAAGATGTCAGGGAAGCCACGTATCCATATCGTCTCATAACCTTTCGTTTCCTCCTTCGCCTGAAGGCGTCAGAGTTTCCGTGAAAGATTCTATGCTGCTGCTGAGCAAGGACGTTGCTTCCTTGACAGCGAGCACGCCGCGATGGTAAACTTCTCCCGGTGCTTCCATGTAGCGAAGCACTGGAACTACATTCCATACAGTAAAGGGTTGTATTCGAGATGGCAAAGGCGAAAGACAAACACCTCTTTGCTCGCTGCGGCTGCCGACTGTGCCTCTTCGCGCCTGAGGCCTGCGTGGTCGCCCAGGGTCTCACTATGCCCTTTTTCAGGTCGGGCGCGCCGTGTATAGCAGGACGCGACCGAACAACCTCAGTCTTCCTCGCATAGTCGGGCAAACCAGCAGTAGCCGAAATGGCCGTGGGCGTTCCTCTTCATCTAACGCTCGCGGCTTTTGTGTGTTTGCCAGTACCCCTTTGCTGTCTCTGCCTGGCTTCCTATGAAAGACTCGCCTGCAATGGTAAAGATACGCCCCAGTCTGCCCAGCCTATGAAGGACAATTTCTAGAAAGGCAGTACTTCACATGCCCAGTATTACCCTACCGCAAGACGTACACACCCGTCCCGCGACCCCTGAGGACGCTCAGGCCATCTGCGCCATGCAAGTTGAACACGAGCTGGCAGCGATGGGCATCAGCGAGAGCACGCCTGCTGACGTGCTTGAGCAATGGAAAGAGGAGGGAACCGACCTCACCAGGGATACGCTCGTCGTGACCACGCCAGAAGACGAGATCGTTGGCTTTACCGGCGTGGCAGCTACCCAGCGGGGCGTCATGCTTGATGCTCATACGGGAGTGCGCCTGGCTTATAAGGACCAGTCCATCGTCTCCTCCCTGCTGCACTTCGCGGAGGAACGGGCGCACGCGCTGCTCGCCGCCCACGCCGAGACGCGGCGTCTCCTCTACGCCTGGAGCTTTACGCCCGACTTCACACACGTGCTGGAGCAGCATGGCTTCACGGTCGAGGCAAGCGACTTCCGTATGCGTATCGTCCTGGACACGCCACCGCCTTCGCCCCGATCGTTGGAGGGCATCACCATTCGCCCCTTCGTACGCGGTCAGGAGGAGCGCGCCGTCTATGACGTGATCGCCGAGGCCTTCCCCGACATCGATGGCGAGCCATACCGCCCCTATGAGGACTGGTATGAGGGCGTTTTCGTCAAATCATCCAGCTTCGAGCCAGCAATGCTCTCTGTCGCAGAGGCGGATGGCCAGGTCGTCGGGACGATTCTCTGCCGCTTCTGGCCAGATGCGGCCGATGGTCACATCTGGCAGGTCGCTGTGCGGCGTGCCTGGCGCAAACGTGGCATCGCGCTCAACCTGCTCTACACGGCCTTCGGTGAATACTACCGGCGTGGCATCCGCCAGGTCATTCTCGACGTTGATGTCACCAACCAGACCGGCGCACAGGAACTCTACCTGCGAGCCGGGATGTACGTACGCTCGCAGACTGATTATATGACCAGAACGCTGGAGTAGATTCATGATACATCCTGGATAGAGCCGTAAGCAGGCAAGGCGCGTCTTGCCTGCTTACGGCTCTATCTGCCACCATTCGTGGAGAAAAGCAACGAGTCCACTCATCCTAAACGCGAGAAGATCGATAAGAGAATGTCTAGAAGTACGTTCTCTTACCCGGCTCAAATGGCCGGCACAGCTACCCAGAAGCGCGTATTATTCGACAGATTTACTGAGTGAGAGGTAAGCTGGCTTTGAAGCCAGTAGATCGCCTTTGTATACCTGAGAATGTCCGGCGTATTCGGATGACCTATTCCGGTCTGGCCATAGCGCTCACCCGCGAACCAGGTGCTAAGGCCATAGTGGCGTTGGCTCTGGTTCATACATGCGACATCTGTGCTTAAGCTGCTATTGAGGAACGCGCCAGCAGCGTACTGACTGGAGGTGAGGCCAAGAAAGCGGCTACACGCGCTTCTGAGCATATACCAATCCTGCTTGAAGATACCAAAGTTGGCGGCGTCAGTGGTTTTGCCATCGCCAGAGGCATACGTGGCTTGCATGGTATTCGTTTCTAGCATAGCGACAGCCAGGTCAAGTGTGCTGGCGCCGGCCTTCAGGATCTGCTGCTTGCGCGCGCCAAGTCCAGGGATGCTATACGAGCCGCAACTCATGCCTGAAGGACAGCCCGCGGCCGATGCACGATCAGGGAGACTCATTGCGGCCGACGCATGCTTAGGGAGACTCGCAAACGCGGTGAGCACAATGGTCACACCCAACAGTGTGATGCCAGCTCTGCCTGCCCAATAAGAAACCTTCTTTTTCATACTTTCCCTTCATGGAAGAGACGGTGGATTGGTGACAACAACACATACGGTCTTTTCTATCGGCACGCTTTGCTGAATAATGAGGGCAGGAGGCAATCACACGAAGGCAGGGGAGAGAAAAGCGGCACAAAAAACCGCCCATGTGGGCGGGTGAAGCGGCGACGACCTATTTTCCCACAAGGTTGCCCTTGCAGTATCATTGGAGCTGAAGAGCTTAACTTCCGTGTTCGGGATGGGAACGGGTGTACCCTCTTCGCTATAGTCACCGATTCACCTGCACATACAGGCGGTTTCTCTTGACACGGTGTATACTATCACACTTCCCAGGGGTTGTCAACACCTTTTTCAGCAAATTTCCACAACATGCAAAAACTCGTTATGTGCCATTGCCCTCTGCTTAACGGTCGCCTGCAATCGGGGCCTCCTCTAGCCTGAGCGAGAGCAGGCGCGAGATGCTATCGCCGCCCATGGAGACACCGTAGATGGCCTGCGCGGCCGTCATGGTGACGCGATTGTGGGTGATCACAATGAACTGCGTGCGTTGCGCCAGGCGCTTGAGGATGTCGCTGAAACGTGTGACGTTCGACTCGTCGAGCGCAGCATCCACCTCATCGAGAAGGCAGAAGGGCGGCGGGTTGATCTCTAGCAACGCGAAGAGCAGGGCGGCCGAGACCAGCGCGCGCTCGCCGCCCGAAAGCAGCGCCAGGTCCTGCACCTTCTTGCCTGGCGGCTGCACAATGACCTCGATACCGCTGGGCATGCTGGAAGGCGCCAGGGTCTCATCTTCGCCCGGCCTGCTGGCCACCAGTTCGAGACGCGCGTGACCGCCGTTGAAGAGCGTGGTGAAGTGCTCACCGAAGCGCGCATTGACCGCCTGAAAAGTGGCCTCGAACTGGCGCGCCATTGTCACATCGAGCTGCCCGATGATCGAGCGCAGGTGCAGGGCAGCCTGCTCCATGTCGGCGATCTGCGAGGAGAGGAACTCGAAGCGTGTGCGCGCCTCCTCGTACTGCTGCGGCGCTGTCGGGTCGCAGCCACCAAGCGCCTTTAAGCGACCGCGTAGTCCATCGACCTTGCGACGCAGCTTGCGCAGGCGCAACTCTTCCTCCTCCGACAACGCCTCCAGGTCCTCCGCTGCGCCACTCGCGCTTGCTGCTGCCTGTTGTGTGTCTGCTTCCGCCCCATCAACACTGCCCTCGGCCTGCGCGGCATAGCCGGCCAGTTCGCGGGGATCGCTGATATCCATCTCCTCGCGCAATTGCTCTTGCAGCGTCTCGACCGCATCGCGCGCCTTCTGGCTATCCAACAGACAGCGGCGATAGACGACCTCCAACTCGCTGAGCATGTGACGCAAGCGCGTTGTCTGCTGCTCCAGAGCCATAATCTGCTGATCAACCTCAGCAACCTGACCTTCGGCGGCGTGCATCTCCTGGGCAAGCTCCTGGGCCTGCGCCCGCGCGCGTTCCAGTTCTACGCGGTGGAGCGCAATGGCTTCGTGTAAGGCCTGGCGGTGCTGTTCAGCGTCCTGTATACGCGCTACCTGCTGCTCAACCTGGGCCTTGAGGTCCTGGGCCTGCTTCTGCTGGTTCGCGAGTTGCTGGTGCAGCGATTTGGCCTCCTGCCGCTTCACTGCGACGGTGGTGCGCACGCGACCCACCTCATCCTGCTGGCGGCGATAGGCGAGTGCGCGCTCCTCAACCTCCCCTTGCAGTTCCTCGACCAGGCGCGCGAACTCGTGCTGGGACTTCCCGTGCGCGCGCACTCGCTCCAGAGTCACCTGAATCTCCTGCTCCAGACCCGCCAGCTCGGCGGCTAACTGCTGCTCAATCGAGAGCGCCATGTTCAATTCCGCCTGGACGCGTTCCTGCTCCCGCTGGGTAGTAGTGACAACCCTGTTCAGTTCGTTGATGCGGGTAGCTAGCTTCTGCCCCTCTTTATCCACAATAGCCAGAGTGGCCCGCCGCTCCTCTTGAGCGCGTTGCACTTCATGGATCATGGCATGTACTTGCTGGATGAGGGCCACGTGTTCAGCAAGCTGTTGTGGGAGTTCGCGCAATTCGCGCTCATGTGCCAGCAGACCATGCTGCCCCCCGTCCTGACTATGGCCACCGGTCAACCAACCATGGATATGCAGGACCTCACCGCCCAGCGTCACCAGCATCTCAACCGGGGGAGCGTCTGCCGGTGGGAGGTCTGCTATACGGGCCAGACATGTGCGGGCAGTAGCCAGGTCATGGACTATGATCGTGCCACGCAGCATCCTGCGAAAGAGAGGTAGGTAGCGAGGCGCGCACTGGATGTGCCGCCAGGCGAAGCTCGCGCCGTGCTCTTGCACTTCAGGAATGGGTCTCAGAAAAGATGCCAGGTCGGTTTCCTCCTGCTGGATGAGTGTATCGTTGCTCTCTGCCGTCGCTTCTGGCTCCAGCCAGACCAGCATAGCCTTGCCAGCCTGTGCGGCGCGTAAAAAGTCCAGGCAAGCGTGAGCAGCGCCTGGTGTCTGCACCACAACAGCCTGTAAGTACGGACCGAGCGCGGCCTCAATGGCGGTTTCCAGGCCAGCCGGCGCGACCCCAAGCTGCGGAACGGGGCCGATCAGGCCCGTGACTGTATCTGCGGGTGCGCGCAGCAGGGCGCGTACACCATCGCTGTAGCCACTCAGGCTCTGGCGCCAGTTCTTGAGCATGTTCAGGCGATCAGAAACCGCGCGGCGCTGGCGTTCTGCGTCGGCAAGGGCAGCTTTCAGGCGCTCCATCTCTTGCTGCGCATCAGCCATAGCGCGACTCAGTGCCTGCCTGCGCTGTGTCACCCGCTGCTCCTCGTCGCGCACTTCGCCCAGGCGCGCGCGTTCTTCAACGAGGCGCGTCTCCGCTGTGCGCAGGGACTGTTGGGCCTGGGCAATCGTATCGCGCCTGGCAGCCAGCGCGCGGTTGCGCTCACCAAGATGCTTCTGCTGCCGTCCCAGATCGGTCTGGGTGGCGCCCAGGCGCGCCTGCGTCTGGATCAGGTCGGTCTGAGCCGAGCGCAGGCGCCGCTCGTCCATCTCGTAGTCTTTCTGGGCTCTGGCTACCTGGGCCTCCAGGGCCGCGAGAGAGCTGGAGGCGCTGTCAACGGCCTCGTTGGCGAGATCACATTGCTCTTCGAGATCGATGATTTGTTGGTGCGCGACGATCAAGCGTTCGCGCAGGCGACGCTCCTCCTGTTGGTGCTCGCCGCGCTGCCGCTCCATGCCGGTCACCCGCTCTTCGCTCACCGCCAGGTCACGCTCGGTCTGGCGCACACGTTCGCTGACACCGGCATAGGTCTTGCGGAGTGCGGCGATGTGCGCCTGAGCCTGCTGGCGCCTGGCTCGCAGCGTGTTTCCCTGCTCATCGGCAACGCTCATGGCCTGTTCCAACTGGCGCACCTGCCGGGCCTGTTCCTGTTCGGCAGCCTCGGCTCGCTCCCTGGTTGTGCGCAGGCGCCGCCACTGCAGGGCATACCAGGTAAGCAGTGTCTCTCGCAACTCGCTGTTTATTTGGCCGTACTCGACAGCGCGCTTCGCCTGTTCCGCCAGCGGCTCCAGGCGAGGCCCGATCTCGCTCACGATATCGTGCAACCGCTCAAAGTTCTGCTCGGTCTGCCGGAGTCGGCCCTCGGCGTCGGCGCGCTGCACCTGGAAGGGGCGAATGCCGGCGGCATCCTCAAAAAGCCCACGCCGCTCCTCGGCGCGCAGACTGAGGGCCGCGTCGATCATGCCCTGCCCGATCACTGTGTAGGAGTCATGCCCGATACGCGCCTGGGCCAACAGCAGCATGACATCCTTGAGACGCACCTTCTGCCGGTTGATGAGATATTCGTTCTCGCCTGAGCGGTAACTGCGGCGTGTGACGGTCAGTTCACTATACTCAGAAGGGACCCAGCCGGTACTGTTATCCAGGGTGAGCGAGACCTCCGCCATGCCCAGCGCAGCCTTGCCATGGCCACCGGCGAAGATAATGTCGTCGCTCTTCTTGCCGCGCAACTGGCGCATGCTCTGCTCACCGAGCACCCAACGTACCGCGTCGGCCACATTCGATTTCCCCGCTCCATTGGGCCCCACCACCGCGGTGATACCCGGACTGAACTCCAGGCACGTGCGCACAGCAAAGCTCTTAAAGCCTAGCATTTCCAGACGCTTGAGATACACGCTCTATTTTCCTCGTACTGAACTATTAACTGGACGCAGCGATCATATCATAGTGGCACGTGTCCGTCGAGTAGCATGACAGAGATGATACACCGTGATGTGATTTGAACTATAGCCAAGGTTGATAAAAATTGATATGATAGAGTCCGTCTCTTTATTAGGAGCAAGGAGCCCTGCATTAATAAAAGCTGTATATAGGTGTTTGGAATAGTCGCTGTTATGCGAAAAGGAGACAAAGGTGATCCGTCGATCAATTCTATTGTTGATCCTGGGAATCGCCCTGGCGGGCGCCGGGGTTTTCATGGGTACCAGTTCACACCAGGTAACGTATCAAAGTGTAGGGCAGGGAACGATTGCCCATTACCTGTCAGACAATACTACTGGTTACCTTCAGATGTCAAACAGCCCGACACTCTACACTGTCAATGAAAAAGATTTCTCGCCTGCGATTAATGGCACCAGTACGTTCCAGGATGGCGATACCATCTCCTTCGTCTATGAGCCGTCCTCGACAACCGATATCGATTCGTCTTCTTCCCTCGGTACGCATTTACAGGGGACTGCGTACAAAGTAGTCCAGATCACGCGGACAGATGCTGGAGCGGCCCAACAGTTTGTCTCATCCGAGTATACGCAAAACCCGAACGGATTCTATCAGAATAACTGGCCGACTGCTATCGCCATGCTGCTGGGTGGGCTTGTTCTCCTCGGACTCGGCTTCTTTCTGCTGACCAGGCGCAAGAAACCGGCGGCGGGCTTTGGTGTGACGCCATCTCCGGCTGTGAATGCTATGGGTGGTCAACCGGGAGCCAATCCTTATCAGCAGCCCTATCAGGATGTGGGTCAGTACCCAGGGCAGGCCGGGCAGTATGGCTATGGACAGCCACCACAGGGAGCATACCCTCCCGTTCAGCCAGGCTCTGGGCAGTACCCACCAGCACCGGCACAATATGGCCAGCCACCACAGGGAGCGTATCCACCACCCTCTCAGTACGATCCCAACAGGCCATATAATCCGCCGCCAACACCCTAGTTATCGGGCTAGCAGGTACGTGCCGAACCGCGCAGGGGCAAGTCAACGCCCCTGCGCGGTTCGGCACATGTACGCCAGGCCCTGGGCGCGCACGTTATGAGCCTGATAGACAAAGACTAGATTACTGTTTTGCTAGCAACAACTACATCCAACAGGGCACCCACACCCACAAGGGCACTGTTCCTCTTGAGTAGAGGTATTCATGTCGGTTACTCCTTTCTTTCCATGTTTTTATGTAAGACAACGATACAGGACAGATCAACGCAGGTACGGAAGGCTTCGCTTTCATCAGGGTGACAGTCAGCCAGATTGCGCTGATACCTTTCCATGTCACCCCGAAGCTGATGCAGTTCAGCAATCTCTTGATCTATGGCAAGTAATCGGGCGTCTACCAATTTCAAAAGTTCCTCTTGCACATCGAGACAGCGAGCATCAGACATCCCGATCAGTAACGACCTGGCTTGAGCAAGAGGAATACCCAGGCACCGAATACGGCGCAGCAAGATCAGACGGTTTACATCTTCCATTGTGTAGCGTCGATATTGGTTGCTGGAACGTGCTGGACGCGGCAATAAGCCAGTACTCTCGTAGTAGCGAATGGCTTTTGCATTCACTTCTGTCAGACGCGCTACCTGGCTAATGGTTAGCCCTTCACGCTGGCCCTCGTTCTGCATCTCAAGTGATCGCCGTGCTTGCATCTCTCGTTTGTCCCTCCTTCCATTAAGAACTATACACGTTCCCATCGCTGGAAGGTCAAGGCGTGTTTGGTAGAATATGTCTTGTGTTGTCTCCTCCCAGGATTGCGGGGCGTGCTACAAGTAGTGTATAGGCAACGACTACAGCTCCGGGAGTCTCCCATTCATGCTCGTATTTTTTCATGTGCCCGCGCTCACCCGCACGCTTCTCACCGCGCTTATCGCCGGGGCAACGCTTGTTGGCATCATGACGCGTCCGTTTCACTGGAACGAGGCACTGATCGCCATGTCCGGGGCGGCGCTGCTGCTCATACTGGGATTGATCAGCCCGCTGGCGGCGACGGCAACCCTGCTGGGAGACTGGAACGTTTTCCTTTTCTTTCTCGGTATGATGACGCTATCGGCCCTGGCCGATGCCGCCGGTTTGTTCGACTGGCTGGCGCTGCGGGCCGCGCAACTGGCACGCAATAGTCCCCGGCGCCTGCTCTTCAATGTCTTTCTCCTGGGGAGCCTGATCTCAATGGTCCTCTCCAATGATGCCACGGCGCTTATCCTGACGCCCATTGTGTATACGCTAGTTACACGCTTGC
>JBDTHH010000505.1:0-7062 GCA_039937055.1 Ktedonobacteraceae bacterium
GCGCGTGGTTGGAACAGGGCGCAGGCCAGCGGCGCCCCTACACGAAACCAGACAGGTCATCCGGGAGAGAGCGGAGTCTCGTCTTTCGTGTAGGGGCGCCGCTGGCCTGCGCCCTGTTCCAAAGACGCACGACGCACGGCATGTCCCCTCTGTCGGATCTCCCCAGATGTAGTATCAACCAATGGCCAGGCAGGGGCGCCCCTACTTCTCTGGCACCCTTGCCTGGCCTGCATCCTCCATGTTTTATGATACAATGGTTATGCTTCACTAAGAAACGCGCTAAGCAGCGCTAGCTTGTTCTTCCGGATTGCATGTTGTAGCTGTGGAGGTGGACATGTTGCCAGATGTGACGGTAAGAGGATCAGAGACAGTGCTCGTGATAGAAGACGACAATAATTTGCGCGAACTGCTGCAAGAGGTGCTGCGCGACTATGGCTATAGCGCGCTAGGCGCGAGCGATGGCGAGCAGGGAGTAGCGCTGTTTGCGCGCCAGGCCGGGTCTATCGCGCTGGTTATCTCTGACTTGACGCTCCCAAAAGTACGGGGGAAGCAACTGTATAAAAAGTTACATCGCATCAAGCCAGGCATAAAAATGCTTTTTGTAAGCGGCCATTCTGTGAGCGAAATGAGCTACGGATTTGAGCCGTCTGATGATATAAAGTTCCTTCAGAAGCCGTTTGACCTGGAGAGATTTGTCAGCATCTTGCGCGAGTTGCTGGCCTGATGCTTCTTGGAACCTGACTCTATACAGCGTTTGCTATAATATGCACGGCAACAATTTAGTATACAGGCAGGAGCATGCAAGCACTATGGACCAATTGAATAGCGAAAACCGGCCCGCGTCGCGTGGGATTATGGGGACACTGTGGGCGATGATGGGGCTGGGTCTTATCGTACTCCTTTTATTCATCGGATACAGTCATTTACCCAGTGCCGGTAAAGGCGCTACTGGCACCACCAGCGACCTCGTCACGCCAACGCCTGCCCAGACCAATCCAGTTGGCGCGCTGCAAGTCAATCGTATGATTACATTTAGTGGCGTAAATATTACGGTGATGAAAGTAGGAGAGGCCGGGAAGTTCTCGGATGATCAGAAGCACCTGGGGAACTATACGGTGCGCGTGTATATACAGGCAACCAATAAGGGGGGCATGGCTGTCGGCATCGATTATTCCAATCTTGCCCGCTTGCAGCTACCGGATGGGCGCGAGGTGGCACCACAGGTTGTGGGCATCGCACCGGTGGTCTTGCCCAACCAGACGCAGACCGGCTACGTGGATTTTCCCCTCGCCAACCAGCTTGATCTCTCGTCCTTGACGCTGCTTATGGGCAAAAAGATGCAGATCAGTTTTGGAGCGCAGGGATAGCATAGGGCGTCACTCCACATCCGGTGTGGAGAGGCGTTCAATATGTTGTTGGACCTCGGCGAGGGCCTGCATCCTGGGCGTTTTTTCGGCGGGCCACTGTGTCGTGGGATCGGACAGGAGCAATTCTTCGAGTGCCAGGTAATACTCTACCAGCACGCGCTGGCCGCTGGTGTGAGCAATGTACTCTTCCAGGAGCGTCTGAGCCTCTTCATAAGCATCCAGGCGCTCCTGGGTCTCTATGAGAGCTTGCTGGACGTGGAGCTGCTGCCGGACCTGGCGCTCGCGTTCATGGCGGCGCGGGCGCGTCTCCTGTGACTCGGCACGCATCACGACCTGGAGATCGAGAGCGCTCTCTCCTACCTGGAGGCGTATCTCTTCCAGGCGGCGCGCCAACCAGGCACGCGTGGCGTGTAGTTGTACGAGGATGCTGGCGCCCGCCGGCAGGCGCAGGTCATCCTGGGAGAGCAGTTCGTCGCTCCCCTCCTCGGTGGCTTCATGCCACGTTTCATCTTCAAAATCCATGGCTCGCGCATACCCCCTTCCTTGCAACAATTACGCCAGTTTTTGCTGGATGGTCTCTAGCGAAAGTCCGCTGATCTCGACAGTCTTCTGCCTGCTACTGGCGCCGTGGACAATGCTGACCTGGCGCTTGGGGAGGCCCAGACGTTGAGCGAGCAGAGCTACCAGCGCTTCGTTAGCGGCCCCGTCAACAGGCTGGGCTATCAGGCGCACTTTGAGGCTATCCTGCTCCCAGACGATGCTGTTCTGGCTGCTGCGTGGGATGACGCGCACACCGAGACGCACGGCGTTGCTGCCTCTGGCTACCATCCTCGTGGGAGCGACTGGAGCAGCAAGACCTGCAAGGTGCCCAGCAGGAATGAAGAGACCAGGAATGAGATATCGATGACGCCTGCTCTGCGGACAATACGGCGCACAGGCTCCAGAAAGGGATCGGTGAGGCGGGCCAGGAAGCGTATGAACGCATTGCGCTCATCTAAGCGCGCCCACGAAGCAATCACGCGCACGAAGATCGCCAGGATGAGGGTCCCGACACCGTAGAGAATGAGGCCGTACACAATCCCATGTCCGGGAGGGATGCCAAGCAGCATAGAAGACATAGCTTACTCCTGAACAGTACGTACTTCGATGACTTTGACACCGAAAATCTTGCGCCGGAAGATCTCGGTCACGTGAATACCCTGAAGATCGGGCAGTGTGGTAATGTATTTCTGGACCAGTTCTCCCAGGGGACGGGCCGCCATCAGACCCGCCATCGAGGAGACAGCGGTCGAGGTAATACGTGTGCTGGTGCGTGAGGAGGTCATGCCGAGCAGAGTGCCAATGGTCATCAACGAGACACCGACGGCCAGGTTGGTGCCGCAGTTGGGGTGGATGGCCAGGTTGGCTTCGCCCATCTGCAGGCGGTGCAGGGCCTCATCAACGGCCCGGCGCAGCACGCCCAGGTCCACATCGCCGCCGAACATCAGGAAGCCGGTTGAGGTGGCGCGGGCCGAGACGCTCAGGTCGGGGACAAGGCCACTGAGTATAGTGACTGTCGCGTGCTCAAGCGCGTGGTTCTGGCGCAGGCGGCGGCTAAACAGCAGATCTTCAAATTTCACGGTCGGAGTTCCCTTCTATGTGTAAACACGTTCGCCAAAGATCGCCCGGCCAACGCGGACAATCGTGGCGCCTTCTTCTATGGCTACAGTATAATCAGCGGTCATGCCCATCGAGAGATGCTGCCATGAGCATTGCGGCAGCGCCGCACGTAAGTCGTCGCGCAGCAGGCGCAGCGCGCGGAATGCCGGGCGCGCCTCCTCCGGGTCTGGCAGCAGCGGCGCGATCGTCATCAAGCCCTGCACATCAAGGTGAGGCAGCGCGACTATCTGCCGTGCCAGTTCCGGGGTCTGAACCGCAGACATACCAGATTTGCTGGCTTCGCCGGAGACATTGACCTCCAGCAGGATAGGCAGACGTTTCCCCTGTTCGGCAGCGTAGCGGTCAAGCACCTGCGCCAGGTGGAGCGTATCCACGCTGTGGACGCAGGCAAATGGGCCGACGACCTTGCTGGCTTTATTGCTTTGCAGGTGGCCGATCATATGCCAACGCACATGCGGCGGCTGGAAGGCCGCGATTTTGGGAAGCGCTTCCTGCACGCGATTTTCGCCAAAATCAGTTACCCCCAAATTATACGCTATCCTGACAAGATCGAGTGGCATCGTTTTTGAGACGGCGACAAGCGTAATCTCGGACGCGCTGCGGCCGGCGCGAGCGGCTGCCGAGGCGATAGTCGCGCGCACATGCGCGATGTTTGCCGCCATACGTTCTTGCACAGCCGCCGCTATGGGTTGCTCTGGCTGGTTATCTATCATGCTGGTCCATCTCCTGTGGGCGCTGCTCCGGCTTCCGTAAAGCCAGCAGCACAGGAAAGCGTCCGGTGAGGCCATGCTCGCCCCGGTGTGAGAAGAAGCGGTCCCGGTTGCAGCTTGTGCAAAGGTTGATCGCTTCAATGTGTTCCGGGACGATGCCTGCCATCAGCAATTGCTTGTGATTGGTCTGTTCGAGATCGAGGCGCAGGCTGGGGTGATCCTCGTAGACAAGCGAGAACACGGCAGAGGCGCGCACTAGATCGCGGTAGCGCGGGTTAGTGGGCTGCTCAGCGAACTCGACGGCGCCATAGAACAGGTCGCGCACATGCTCTGAGACCTCGTAGCGGCAAGGACTGATGGCGGGAGCGATGCCGGCGCGGATATCGGCGGGACGGCAACCAAAGCGCGCGCTCATGGCCTCGACGGTGGCGGCGGCGATGCCGCGGGCAGTGCCGCGCCAGCCAGCGTGCGCCATACCGATCACCTGGCGCGTGGGATCGTAGAACAGCAGGGGCACGCAATCTGCGAAGGACATGCTGAGCACGACATCGCGCTCGTCGGTGATGAACGCGTCGGCTTTGAGGCGTGCCCGGTTGGTCCAGACGATCTCCCTGTCGTCCAGGGCATAGGCCCGGTACGGCCAATCGGGGCGCCAGTCGGCCCAATGCTCTCTATCGAATACGGCTACATCCCCCCCATGTACCAGCCAGAGGGTGGCGCAGGGCAGATCCTCCAGGTGCAGCGCCTGGAGCGCCAGCAGGCGGTTACGCAGCACATGCTCAAAGTTATCGCCCCTGGTCGCAGAGACGTTCAGCCCCCGGCACGCACCCTCGCTGTAGCCGCCCAGGCGTGTAAAAACGCCGTGGACGACCTCTGGAAAGCGCAGAAGGTGTCCAAATTGCAGATAACAGACATCGTGCTGACCCTGCGCCAGGACGGATGTTCCCTGCTGTTGCTCGATCAATACGCGCTCCTTACGTTAATGGTCTACTCCGCTTATTGTAGCATATCTAGAGGGATGATCCTCTTGATTGGCATCGGGAGACGACACGTAGGGGCGCGGCTGACAAGCCCGCGTGACAGCCGATGCGGGCTTGTCAACCGCGCCCCTACCCGCTGTCTCCTTATCCTTCCTGCATCCCAATCCAATCAAGGCCCGGTCACGTTGCAGCTTTGCGCGTCACCGAGAGCGAAGATGCGGTTGATAACGGGCTGAATGGTGCTACAGTTTGGAATAAGCACATCCTGGTTGCTATGCACAGAGGGATCGTAGACGCTTTGCAGCGTGCCGTAGTTCTGATCGCCGGCACCAGGGCCGAGCGTGAGGTGCTGGATGGCGCTACTGGAAAGCGAGCGACCGTAGTTAGCGAAGGCGATCATCTCCTGCTCGCTCAGGTCGGTATAGACCTTACCTGTGAGGTCCTTGATAAGCTGGGGCAGGCTCGTGAGGATGCTCTGCACGTTGAGCTTCTTTTTGAGGGCCTCCAATACTTGCTGCTGGCGCTGGGTGCGGCCGATGTCGCCTACGAGGTCCGCGTGACGCGAGCGCACGTATTCCAGGGCCTGCTGCCCGTTTAAATGCTGCGGCCCTGGCGCGATATATAGACGCGTGAACGCGTAGGGGTCATGAGCATGGGTGCCGGTGTCGTCGGGGTAGGTATCGTCAACGATGGGGTGCGTCACATCGATATCGATGCCACCGAGCGTGTCGATTACCTTGGAGAAGCCGTCCAGGCCCACCCAGGCATAGCGATCGATGGTGATGCCGTAGTCTTTCTCAATACTCAGCCGTGCCAGGCGCACACCGTCATCGAAGCTGTTGTGCTGCACAGACCCCAGGAAGAAGGCCTGGTCGATCTTATGCATCGAGCCGACCTCCGGCACATAGACCCAGGAGTCGCGCGGAATGGAGACCAGGGTCACCTTGTTGCTGACAGTATCGACATGCACCACCATCATCACCTGGGTGAGCAGAGCGGGAAAGGTGTATTTCTGATCGTTATCGCTGCCCATCAACAGGATATTCCACGAGCGGCCGGTGATGCTGCTCAGATCCGGCGGAGCGACGTTCGAGGAGCCCGGCTCATTTTTATCCCGGCTGACGGGATGAACAAAGGCCGAGAGCGGCCGCTGGATGTAGAAATAGGCATAGGCGGCCACGGCACCACCTCCCAGTATGAGCAGCAGCAGCACAACCAGAGCCACGCGTGCCGCTGTTGGGAGGCGTTTGCGTGTCCTGCGCTGGGGCCTGCTGGGCATTGAAGCAGGCTTCACGGGGAGGGGACCCTCTTGCCTGGTCTCAGGCTGGCCGAGAACTGGAGACGCCGTGGTCATTGGACGCGCAACGGGAGGAGTAGGCGCGACCCGTGGCATCTGAGCCGTCGGCTGGTCGGCTATACCGCCTGCATGCACCTGCGGCAGCTTCGCGGTTGGTTCCTCGTCTATAGATGGTGTGGGTTGTGTCGAAGGCACCGGAGCAGGCTCCCCTGGCCTCATATTCCGCAGCCTGGCGGCTGGTGGTATTTTAATTGTAGGCTCGTTATCGTCCATTCTACTGCGACCTTACACATATTGCTGCAATGAGACGTACTACGCACGCCCAGAGGGTACCTGTTTCTGGTCGGATACCTGGCTATATATATCCGCCTGATTGGTGCCTGCTAGTAAGTATATCAGTAAGTGTCAAAGTGAGCTATGGGGCGGCCAGGGCTATTGAAACGTCGCTCGTCCTTGCTAGGCGCGCGATTAGAAGGGTCTGTGAATGCCTTCTACGAGATAGATTGCGAGAGTCTCACTTGTCTGGGTATTCCGTCTGGATTGTGAGGGTTGGCCAGCGCCCTTGAGCAAGGAGCCTCCCGCTGGAGCGTGCGTGATACCATACGTGTCGCGGAGGCGCTGCTTGATGTGGCATTTTTCGGCTGTTGGGTTGAAGGACGGTACTGGGCGCATATCGTTCCAGAAAGAATGTTGATTTTTGTCTGGAGGTGGGCACAAGAACGAACAGGCGGAGCTATATTCCTGGCGAGAGCATTATCTCCACCCTTAATTTGCCCGATCTGGACAATGATCATGCTGCTTGCCAATTCGATTACGACGGCATGGGCACTCAAGTAAGCCAGGATGGCGTGGTTGACTATGTCCGTGCATACTTCATCGAGGTGAGTGGGTACGAGAAGGTAGAGGCGAGCAGGTTATAGCGCCTGTATGCACAGCAAGGCTCGCAGGCATTGCTTGTGTATCAGAGAGAGGCCCTTGAAGCTGTGCTGTGTTGTGAGGTGCTCTGGACGTTCAAGCATAACCTGTTGGAGGTCTATGGCCTGCCCATC
>JBDTHH010000506.1:0-6382 GCA_039937055.1 Ktedonobacteraceae bacterium
TCACCTATGACCGCCGGGGGCGCGGCGAAAGCGGAGATACCCAACCATATGCGGTTGAGCGCGAGGTTGAAGACCTGGCAGCCCTCGTTGAAGTAGCCGGGGGTACAGCCTATGTGGCCGGTCAATCCTCAGGCGCCGGCCTGGCCATCGAAGCGGCGAATCGGCTGCCAGGGGTCACGAAACTGGCCCTGTACGAAGCGCCATTCGTTGTCGATGATACCGGCAAACCGATAACACCGGCATTGCTGGCCAGCCTCAAAGAGGCGCTAGCGCACAATCAGCGTTCGAAAGCAGTCAAGATGTTCATGAAACAGGTTGGCACGCCCGCTTTTATGGTCGCCATTATGCCGTTCTTCCCCATGTGGTCGAAGCTTACCGCTGTGGCGCACACCCTGCCGTACGACCTTAGTACTATAGTCGCGTACGGGGCAGGCAAACCATTACCAACCACACTGGGCTCCTCCATCACAGCTCCTACGCTGGTCATGGATGGAGGAAAAAGTCCGATCTGGATGCGTCATGCGATGAAAGCGCTGGCACAGACACTGCCCAATGCGAACTACCGTACCCTGGCAGGGCAGACTCACATGGTCAAAGCGGAAGCCCTTGTTCCCGTTCTGGTTGAGTTCTTCACCGCCTGATACATCTACAGGAGAAGGTGATGCACACAGTTTCTTCCAGGGGATGATAGGACGGTAGCTTGCCCTTCACAAAGTGGCGCCTATCCGGTATACTATGTGAAGAAAAGAAACGCACATTGAGCATCTGCATAAGAGCATCATATCGCTGCTAGGGGGGCCATCCGGCTGAGAGAGCGACTGCGAGCGTAACGCGGTTGCTGACCCTATGAACCTGATCTGGCTAGTACCAGCGTAGGGAAGCGGCAAGCGCGTCTCAGGGATAACCTTTATCACGCTCCACAGACGCGCCGGGTCGGGATACCAGGCCGCAATCCTCCAGAATATCAGGGTTGCGGCCTTTTGCATGCCCTGAAATGCCAGGTGTCGTTACAGGAGAGCAGAGCATGAATTCTCCCCAGGTAGAGAAATTAGGGCAGGAAGAAAATCTGGCGAAGCTGGAGGTGCGCGGGGTCAGCAAGGTGTATCGCGATGGGCGCAGGAGCCTGGAGGCGCTGGCGACCGTTGACCTTAGCGTGGCCGCCGGCGAGTTTGTGACGCTCATCGGGCCAAGCGGCTGCGGCAAGAGCACGCTGTTCAATATCATCGCCGGCGTGGAGGAGCCGAGCGCCGGGCTGGTGGCTATCGATGGTGAGCCCGATACCAGCCGCGCTGGCAAGACAGGGTACATGCTCCAGCAGCCGCTGCTGCTGCCCTGGAGGACGGTCGAGGAGAACGTAATGCTGGGCCTGGATGTGCGCCGCGTGCCACGCCGGCAGGCGCGGCAGGAGGCTCAAGAACTGCTTAAGCGCTTCGGGTTGGGAGAGTTTAGCGGGCATTTTCCCGCCACGCTCTCAGGTGGTATGCGCCAGCGGGTTGCGCTCCTGCGTACCGTGTTGTTCAATCGCTCCTTCCTGTTGCTCGATGAACCGTTCGGGGCACTCGACGCTCTGACACGTCTCTCGCTCCAGATGTGGCTCCTCGATCTCTGGCAGACGCTGCACGCCAGCGTGCTCTTTATCACTCACGATGTGCGTGAAGCCATCTTCATGTCCGACCGCATCTATGTGATGAGCGCGCGCCCTGGCCGTATTTTGCGCGCCTTGGAGGTCGATCTCCCGCGCCCGCGCCGGCCGGAACACCTGGCGCAAGAGCCAGCGGCGCGCTTAGAGCAGGAGCTGCTGGCGCTCCTGATGAAGGAGCAACCGTTATGATACTCCAGAGATCCGCGAGCGACGGCCCTGCCTTGACGACGCGACGACTACGCAGGGTGGCTAACTATGGACCGGCCTTTGTGCTGCTGGCGGCCCTGGTGCTCTTCTGGGAACTCTCTGTACGCGTGGGTCAGGTGAGTCCGCTGATCCTTGTCGCGCCGACAGCGATCTTGCAGGCTCTGGCGGCGAACTGGGATATCCTCTACATGCACACGCTGCAAACTTTGCTGGAGACGCTGATCGGTATGGCGGCGGCGACATTGCTGGGATTGTTGCTGGCCATCCTGCTCGATATCTCGCCCTGGGTGCGCAACGCCATCTACCCGCTGCTGATCGCCTCGCAGACGGTGCCCATGGTGGCCCTGGCACCCCTGTTGCTGATCTGGTTTGGCTACGAACTGGGTGAGAAGGTGATTGTAGTCACGCTGTACTGTTTCTTTCCTATAGCCGTAGCGTGCGCCGATGGCCTGCTGGGGACCGAGCCAGAACTGCTGCGTTTGCTGCGCAGCATGCACGCTTCGCGCTGGCAGATGCTCTGGCTTGTGCGCCTGCCGGGCGCCATGCCCGCGTTCTTCTCTGGCCTGCGCATTGCTGTGACCTACAGCATGACGGGGGCGATCGTCGCGGAGTACGTGGGCGCGTACCAGGGACTGGGCATCTTCATCCTGACCTCGACGAACTCGCGCGCCGTGGCCCTGGTCTTTGCCGCGATTTTGATTGTCGTCGTGCTCAGTCTCCTGCTCTTTGGTCTTGTATCGCTCATCGAACGTCTGGCATTGCCATGGTATTACAGCAGTGTCCGCTCTACCACATGAAAGGAATCCATCGGATGAATTCACGCACTCGTCTCTTTTTAAGCGTTGGTATTCCGTTATTGCTCATCATCGTTGTCTTGGGCGCGTTCCTCTGGCAGCAGCGCGCCGCTGGAACAGGTCTGACCACCACTGGCTCACATAGGCCGCAGCACCTCACGACGGTGAAGCTGGCCCTGGACTGGACGCCTAATACGAACCATACCGGTATCTATGTGGCGCAGGCCAAAGGCTGGTATGCCGACGAAGGGATCAATCTGGTGCTCCTGCCGTATTCAGCGAACGTCTCGCCCGACGTGTTAGTGAATACAGGTCAGGCTGATGTCGGGATCAGCGCCACCGAGGGCATTGTCACTGACGCGGCCATCGGGCAACCCGTCATCTCGATTGCCGCCATCCTCCAGCACAACACATCGGCGCTGGTGACGCTGACCTCGTCCGGCCTGACGCGCCCGCGCGACCTCGATAACAAGGTCTACGCCGGCTTCGGCGCGCCCTACGAAGATGCCGTGGTCGGACAGATCATCCGCGACGATGGAGGTCGGGGCGTGTTCAAAGATGTGACGCTCACCATCGACGCGATGCAGGCCTTGCAGACGAAGCGCGCCGATTTCGCCTGGGTCTTCGAGGGCTGGGAGGTCATCCAGGCGCAGCGCGAGGGTATGAAGCTGAATGTCTTCCCCATCACCAACTACGGGGTTGCCGACTACTATACGCCGAATATCATCACGGGTTCCAAACAGATCAAGCAAGAGCCGGACATGCTGCGCAGGTTCATGGCGGCGACGACGCGCGGCTACGAGTACGCTCGCGCGCACGGACACGAGTCGGCGCAGCTCTTACTCAGCGGCGCCCCGCGCGGCACCTTCCCAGATACTGGTCTTGTCTTCGCGAGCCAGGACTTCCTGAGTCCTCGCTACGCCGACCCCGGTCGCATATGGGGCATGCAGGACGCCGCCGCCTGGCATGGCTACCCGCAGTTCATCCTGAACACCGGGCAGATCAAAGATAACGCCGGCAAAGTCGTGCGCTCCATAAATCTCGATGCGCTGTATACAAACCAGTTTCTGCGGTAGCATAACGCGCTGGGTAAATCATCCGTAGGGCGGTTATCCATAGGGCGTGAGCTTAAGCTAAAAAGGAGGCCAATTCGGCGTGTCCGTAGGGCGTGGCTGGCCTCATAATGCTCCGTCAGGCTTCACTTGACGAATGAAATGGCGGCTGGGACACAGCATAATGGCAAGCCTCATTAAGGAAGGTGTGGCAGGAATGGTCTGGTGATGGTGCATGTCCTATAGCTCCTATAGACATATACGCTCTTATAGTACTTCATACCCATAGGGATGAAAGATGTGCCCTGAGACGGTATGTTTCGTTATTATCTACAAGCAATATGTAGTAGTATACTAATTTCCCATAGAAACATACCTTTGAACTGAGCCGGTTCTGATGGGTACAAAACCACAACTCATAGTACTATTCCTGTGGGGAAGTAGTATTCGTTGAACTTGGAAGAAGGCAGCATGTGAAAAACCTGGACAGTTCTCCTACAATTTTTATGGGAAATCAGTATAAGGCTCTGTGTCAGAAGATATATGATACCACCCAATCTGCATCTGATGCACTGGAGGTAAGCAAAACAAAAAATCATATTTTTGTGCTGGATGGAGTGCGAGGGGTGGCATGCCTGGCTGTGCTCTGGTTCCATATGAATTTTTTAGCACGCGTTTATGGAATGTGGCTACCCCTCCATGGGATAAACAATATTCTTGGGACACTGGCTTATTTTGGTGATTCCGGTGTGATCCTTTTCTTTCTCCTCTCCGGCTTTTTGCTGTTCTTGCCATACGTCAAAGCACTCGTATTCGATGGAAACTGGCCAGGGTGGCGCCGCTTTTATCTCCGCCGCATCTTTCGTATTATTCCAGGCTATTATGTGGCTTTATTCCTGATTATTCTCTTCTTCCATCCAGAGTTCCTCCATAGTGACCATCGACAACAACTTTGGCAATTTTTGACTTTTCGCATGGATGGAGGGCTTTCGGGGACCCTGAATGGTCCTTTCTGGACCCTGGCAATCGAATTCCAATTTTATATGCTTCTGCCCATTATCGCCTGGGTGTTCAGTTTGATCATCCGCCGGGGAGACCTGCACAGCCGGGTGATCAAACTCTCGGTATGCTTGTGCGCCATGTTCACATGGGGCCTGCTGACACGTTTCTGGGGCCTCTCGCTCGCCGATACACCAACGCTGGATTTCTTGCTTCCACATACCATCTGGACCGGTCTGAAACCCTATATCTATGGTGATGGCGGCAAATTTTTTGAAGTATTTGCCGTTGGCATGCTTATCTCTGTGCTCTATGTCTATACACAGAATGCCGCCCAGGGTGTGCGCTGGCAGATACGGCTTCGACGCTGGAGTCCCTCAATGTTTCTTATTGGCCTGGTAATACTCGCTATCCTGTCGCTCTGGCATTTCTATCTCTTAAACATTGCTGTACATACGAATATAAATTTATATCAGATATTCACCTTCCTGGACCCCTATATGGTGCCATTGCGACGCATCTGGCCCATGTGGCAGGCATCTGGCTATGCACTCTGTTATGGCCTCTGTATCATGGCTTTGTTGTTCGGCTCCGCCAGACTCAAAAAGCCATTTGAGTGGCCATTGTTACGCTGGGTTGGCTTGATTTCTTTTAGCCTCTATATGTGGCACTTGCCGTTTATCTTCCTTTATGTCAATGTTATCCAGTACCATTTCCAGGGCTGGAACAACAACCATAGCATCGCCTATGCCGCGCTCTATTGCTGGGTATTGTTCCTGATCATTCCCGTCTCTCTAACGCTCTATCGCTGGATCGAGATGCCCGGTATGCACATAGGCGAGATGCTGATACGCAAAATTGAGAAGCTGCAACAAAAGCCACAGCCGCCCACGATACCGTGCGAGACAAAAGAGCAAGAACGTGATCAGCAGAGTTGGATTATCGGCACAGTTTCTGGCAAGGTACCCGAAGCAACTGAGCCGATAACCTCCGCCTGAAGTGGAAAACTGCACCGATAAACGCAGTTATTTGATTTACTTCCGCCTGATCATATTCAAGAATGAGTGGCAGGAACGGTCTGGTAACGGTGCATATTCTATACTCTCTTCAAGATGAATAACAACGTTTTTATCCTTTAAGAGCGTTGAAGATGTTCTGAGACATATAGCTATTCTTAAGAAGAGGCATCAGCATGTGTATAGAAGCAACGCACCCCCCTGCGCTTTCTCGTCAACCACGCTCCGTCCCTGGCTGGCTCACTACGAACCGCCTGAAGCGGGGCGCCCTGCTCTATTGGGCGGCTCTCTTCACCGGAAGTGCCGCCGTCATCCACTGTATTGGCCTGTTGGCGCAGCCCCCTCAGTCTGGCCTCCTGGTGGGCCTTATCGTTGTCCAGGCCGTCATTGCACTAGCGGTTGTAGCGGCTCTGGTACGCCGTCTCCTGATCGCCGCCGGTGTGGTCGAAGGCGTGGCACTGGTGTTCTGGATCGTGGCCCACACTGGCGGCGATCTCTGAGTCTGAAGCAGAAATAGCGAGGTGTTCTGGATAGGAGCAAGCAAACATGACCCTTACGCAAAACGAGACGGCTTCCCGGCATCTGAGCAGACCGGTTCCCACCCCACTTCTGTTGTGGCTCTCGTGCGGCACGATAGCATCAGTGCTTTTCACAATCACCTATCTGATTGAG
>JBDTHH010000507.1:0-5080 GCA_039937055.1 Ktedonobacteraceae bacterium
GCCGGATCCCTACGCGGACGGGGACGTACCCCGATACCCGTGCCATGAAGTTGACAGTGTACTACGAAGCCTGGACGATTTTTACATGGCCCTGACATCTCTTTCTGGTATCTGCTGCTCATCCTGCGTAGCCGTAAACCCCTCTCGATGCAGGATAAGCCAGATGGTCAGCACCCAGGTATTATGCAATCCAATGGCGAGACAGAGCAGATCAACAAGCGACAACCCCACCAGCGCGAGTTGCAGGCCAATGAGCAAGCCAACCGCTACACAGAGGAAGAGAATGCCCGCGAGAAGGGGCAACGCAATATGCCAGATCCAGTGCCCTGCATCGATGGATTCATCGCGATGTACGACAAGTATGCTCCAGCACACCTTCACAGTGAGAACTATATCGATGCTTCCCAGCACGATCAGCACAACGCCAAGAAGCACTGGACTCGCAATCGGCATGACTGCCAGGCAAGAGACCACCAGCGCCTGCACATAGTAGAGCAAGATAGGATTTACAAAGGTTCGCAGCGAGTTTGTGGCCTGCCTCAATGAAATATTGGTGCCTATTGAAATTGAGACCGCCACAAACAGCAAACCAATCAAGGTAGCTGCGGCCGTTCCTGTCAGCATATAGAAGTTTTGCCAACTGCGCAGTGCAAGCATGATTTTGACCCCTCTTTAAAACTTGTATCAGTGTATCATGTGGAGGTGGTGATCGCATGCATGGAAACCAATATTGGCGCGTTGCTTGCATTATTATCAAATGACATCTATAATGCGCTGTATCCCTGATCAAAGGGAGAACGCGACGGGGCTTGCTACCCGTCGCGTTCTGATTACAGAAATTACTATAAGAAATGGGTATGTAGATAGATGACAACATTACCTGAAAGCATAAAGCTACTCATTATAGATATCGATGGTACCCTCCTGAATCCAGAGGGTCAGATCACGCCTGACACGCGAGCGGCCGTGCATGCCGCCCAGCAGGCGGGCATCGTCGTGACGCTGGCAACGGCGCGCCGCTATTGCAATACGAAACAGGTCGCTGACGAATTGGGGCTGGACATCCCGCTCATTCTGTACGATGGCGCGCAAATCGTCAGGCACCCCCAGGGCCAGATCCTGTATAGCCGCGCACTGCCGGCACAGGTGGCCCGCGAGGCCATAGACATCCTGGTACGACACGCCGTCCAGCCGGTGGTTCACCCCCTGACAGGCCTGGACGAAGAGATATGGACCGGGCCGCCAGAACTCGATAGCCTCTGGCAGGAGGCCTACTTCACCACTTATCCAGAGCAGATGCGCCGCATGCCCTACGATCTTCTCACCACCAGTCAGGCCAGCATACTGCGCGTGGTGGGCTTTGCCTCAGAGGAGGCCGTCGAAAAGATGACACCACAGGTCGCGGCCCTGGACTGTTCCTGGAACACCATCAAGCGCGGCAGCTATGGCAGTGCCGAACTGGCTATTATGCACGCGGGCTGCTCAAAGGCCTCAGGTATGCTAGAGTTGGCGCGGCGCCTGGGCATTCCTCTCACACAGGTAATGGCGCTCGGTGACAACAATAACGACATTGAGATGTTGCAGGCGGCCGGCTGGGGGGTCGCGATGGGGCAGGCACCGGACGCGGTAAAGGCCGCGGCCGATGTTGTGACCAACAACAATACCCAGGACGGCGTGGCGCGAGCCATCGAGCGCTACGCCTTGCGTCGTCCGGCAAGCGCCGCCTCGAATTCTCTCAATCGTGTGACCTGCCTGTGATTGGGGGAGGCCTGCCAGCGTTTCTGCTGAGTCAATGCCAGCGCCTCGCGCGCGGACATCCCGCCATACACGAGCACGGCGCAGGTCAGCAGAACGCTACGGCCCACCCCATGCTCGCAGTGGATCAACACGCGGCCACCCTGCTGCATATGCTCATACGCCCAACGCGCGCCCTCCATCATCTGCTCGACCGACAACGGATATGTATCAGGGGTGGGCAGGTGCAGCAGCTCGATATGCTCTTTCGCCAACAATGCCACGTCGTCAACGTACTCTGAGCGTGTATCTACCACATGCGTTATGCCCGTGCGCGCCAGGGCCTTGATATCCTTGGGATGCACACGGCCGCCGACCGCGAGATGATCGGTGACCCAGCTCATATTCAGTTGGTCCGGGAGCGGGATGTGTAACGCGTGAGCTATATGTTCGGCCCTGGACTCTTCGGGGAAGAGATGGGCCGCGACACGTGTCCAACTGCGATACAGCAGGCGTACAACGCCTGTGGTGGCCCAGCGAAAGCCTGAGAACGACACATGGGAACTTTCTACGACGGGCGGCTCAGGAACACTGGGTTCATCAGTCACCATTGGGTCAGATGGCATAACCGGGTTATCCTTCATCATTGTTAGTGAGTTTTCTAACGTGAGGAAGCTACCAGCGGGGGTAGTTCCGCGTGCATCTCCTGCGCGCCGCCAGCATCGGCCTCGTCCCTCTGCAAGACACGCTGCAATGCAGTGATAGCGCACTCCAGCATGCTATCATCAGGCTCGCGCGTCGTCAAACCCTGCAAGGCCAGTCCGGGAGCGAGCAACCAGCGCACAACGCGAAAACGGTAGTTCGCCGCCCCCAGGCGCATGAGTTCATAGGCGATCCCCGCCACTACCGGCACCAGCACGATGCGCGAGAGTATTTTGAGTGGCAGCGCGGGCGAGCCTACCAGCGCGAACACGAAGATGGAGACTACCATGACCAGGAGCAAGAAGCCTGTGCCGCAGCGCGTATGCACGCGCGAGGCCATACGCACATGCGGAATATCCAGCGCCGCCCCCTGCTCCATCGCATTGATGGCCTTGTGCTCAGCGCCGTGATAGCCAAAGACGCGCTGGATGTCGGGAACACGCCCAATCAGGTAGAGGTAGCCCACGAGCAGCCCCAGGCGAATCAGGCCTTCGAGCGTCAGGCTGAGCCAGCCTTCGCCGATCTGTGCATGCAGCACCCCCGTGATCAGCAGCGGTCCCAGGAAGAAAATCGCCACTGCGAAACTCAGCGAGATCAATACCGTGATCACCAGTGCCAGGCCCCCAATCTGCATCGGGGCCTCTTCCTCCCCTTGCCCAGGACTACCCTGCTGATCGAGAGGCTGTAAGGGATCTGCCGCAGCAGGCGCGCTGACGGCTTCCGGGCTGAGCGCTCCGGACGCCACGTTCGCCGAGAGCGTCATCATCCTCGTTCCCAGCACCAGCATCTCCCATAGCAGCAACATGCCGCGCAGGAATGGAAGACGGAAAAGCCGATTCTGGTACAGGCGAGGATTGAGCGCCTCCTCGTAGAGGTAGATGCTCTGGTCAGGCCGCCGGACGGCCATCGAAACCGAGGTACGGCCACGCATCATCACGCCTTCCATCACCGCCTGACCGCCATAATAGAATTTTGCCATACGTCCCTCCTGAACGGCGCGGATACGGCGCCCCTTGCCAGTCTGTCATTGCGTGTAGGGGCACCGCTTGCCTGCGCCCTGTTCCAATGCCGCCATCTCGCCCCTCTTCCATCTCAACGCGTGTGCTGCCTGCGCCCCCGCTATGCATGCGTGTCGGTTGAGCGTGTTCGGCTCTGGGTCAGGGATCTGCGGAAGGGCGTCCTCCTCAGATGCGGGATGAGCGAGCGCTCTTTAAAGGGCAGGCGGCGCCTCAGGCCTGGCAGCTTGCCTGACAGGTCGCGAATGGGTGTGGCGGAGCGCAGCCGTCCTGACATCTGTCGCCGCCGGCGGCTTGATACTCCCCGCAGCCAGACGCCATACTTTCCTGGGGGAGGCAGGTAGCTAAGAATGTGCTTCGCGATATCAAATGACGCGTAAGGCCGGCTGATGAGGCGCGCGTTGGTCAGTTGTTGTTGCAACACGGGCGAGCCAGGCTTCAGGAGGCGCCGGAGCTCATCGACCAGCTCAACCGAATCCTGGGCCAGCACTCCCACCCCATTATCAATCACGTAGTCTACGTTGCCCTTCTCCTGACCCGGCACATAGCTATTGAGGACGATGGGCAGTCCGCACGCGAGGGCCTCGCTGATGGTCCCCGGCCCGGCCTTGGTGACAATCACATCTGAGGCGTGCATCATCTCCGGCATATTTTGTACGAAGCCCATCACCCTGGCCGGGACACGCAGGCTGGAGCGCATACGCTGAAGCTGCGCGTAGAGGCGCTTGTTGCGGCCGGTGATTATGAGCAACTGCACGGGGAGGCGAGCCTGAGAAATAGCGCGTACCGAAGTATGCAGCCCACGCGTTCCCTCACCGCCTCCTACCAGCAACACAACCGGGATTGCCGGGTCCAGCTCCAGTTTGCGGCGCAGGTCTTCTTTGCTCGCCATCGGGTGGGTGAACTTTGGATCGATGGGCATACCCAACATATGCACTCGTTCGGGATCGAAACCACGCTGCATATACAACTGCCTGGCATACTCCGTCGGCACGATATACGCATCGGCCCCGCGCGCGAACCAGGAGTGGTGAATGCTGACAAGGTCGGTGACGACGGTGATGAAGGGAATAGGGAGCTTCAGGTCGCGCAGAACTTGAAGCGTGACAGCATTGAGCAAGGGATGGATGGAGACAATCACATCGGGCTGGACGCTGGTAATCAGGCGCAACAACCCATTATGGATCAGGGGCGTCGCCAGGGTCTGTGCTGCCAAAATACGCCGTGGCTGGTTGCTGATGTGGAAGATCTGGCCGTAGAGCTTGGGGTTATAGCGAATGGCCGGCCCATAGAGTTTCATCGCCCCGCGCAGCGGGAAGTGACTGTACTCCTCGAATACATCCACAATTTCAATGCGGTATGTGGGGGGAGTCAGCGTTTCAGCGCCCTCGCCCGGAGCCTGCTGCCAGCGTGCTAGCCATTCCTCCCGCTCCTGCTGAGAGATCAATGTTATAGCATTGCGTATAGCATTTGCAGCACTGCGATGCCCGGCGCCGGTGTCAGCAATCAGGAATAGTAAAGTTCGTTGATTCACCGGGGCACAGCCCTCCCTTATGCACAATGGTTTTCTTGATGTCCAAACGAGTATAGCATACATCAAAGATAGCAGCAAGGAAACAGGGGGTGTT
>JBDTHH010000508.1:0-2750 GCA_039937055.1 Ktedonobacteraceae bacterium
TGTATGGAAGTGTAGTGGGTGGAAAGCTATTGCAAACCAGGGCGGTGAGGAGCATTTCATGTTAACATTCGAAGATGTAACCGGCTATTTTCTGAAAGCAGCGGCAGAGGTTGCGCTCACAGCCCACCCCGAATACTGGGTAAACGCGCGTTCAATGGAGCGCGAGTTTGCCTGCACCTGTCATATCGGCACGTGCGACGAGGCAGAAAATGCCAGCGTCTGCACCCTCTCCTTCAATTGGAGCTCCATGGATACCGCGCTCTCCCTCGAAGGGCCGGCCGGCGTCTGCGACTTCTTCCACGAGCCAGGGGAAGACTGCCCGCACCTGCATACACGCGATATCCCGCCGCTGGTGCTTGATCTCTCCTATATGCTGATGCTGAAGAGCCATACGATCTCCGAGGAGACCTTACTCTTGCTGATGCAGATGCTCAAGCTACGTGCCAGCGAGCATAGCAGCCGCACGATTGAGACACGACCAGGCATCTCGATGATGTTGCACGAACATCGCTTGCAGCCGGAGGCGCTGACGTTGCAGCAGCGGGTAGAATTGCCGATCTGGCATCCTGATGGCATGCGCGGCCTGCACGACGAATCGCCCTCGTACTTAGAGCGCTTCACCTCGCGCCGCCTGCATGGGGGCGACGATGAGCGCGATCTGGAGATCAGCGCCGATACCCCACACCCGGAAGAGTGGCTCCCCCAGGTGCTGGTCGAGGTCTGCCACGATATCACGCAGGTGCTGGAGGCCTTCAGCGCGGTGTGCGAGCAGGGACACGTCGATCTGTGACGTGCCTATTTCTCTCGTAGGGACCCGGCTTGCCGCGTCCGTGTGCGGATGGGGGACCTCCCTTAGTACATGCGCGACGATTTGCGCTTTCTGCCGGCTGGCAGCAGCACATCCAGAGCATCGTCAACGGTAATCACACCTTCGAGATAGCCCTCGGCGCTCACCACGGGTACCGCCAGCAGGTTGTACTTAGCAAATACCTGCACGACATCGCCCGGATCAGTGTCGGGTGTCACCGTCACCAGATCGGTCTTCATGAGCGCCTCCAGCGGCTGCTCAGGCTCCGCTACCAGCAACTTCCACAGGGAGACCACGCCAAGCAGGCGAGATTCGTCCTGAGTCTCGTCGGCGACGCAGTAGACATACGCGGCGTGGATATCGTCATCCACGATGTACTTGCGCACGGCTGCCAGGGCCTCAGCGGCGCTCCTGGTCTGGCTGAGGACGATATAGTCGGTCGTCATCAGGCCGCCGGCGGAGTTTTCCTCGTACTCCAGGAGTTCCTGCACGTCTTCGGACTCCTCGCGGGGCATCAGGGCCAGGAGTTCCTGGGCGCGCTCCTCTGGAAGGCGGGCCAGCAGGTCGGCGGCCTCATCCGGTCCCATAGCTTGCAGGATAGCGGCGGCGCGACCGGCGCTGATCTTTTCAAGGATATAGCTCTGCCGGTCGGTATCCAATTCCTCCAGGGTATCGGCGGCGGTCTCATCGTCGAGGCGCTCGATAAGCTGCGCGCCCTGGCCAGATGACAACTGGTGGACGATATCGGCGATATCGGCGGGGCGCAGGTCGGCCAGTTGGCCGCTCTGCGAGCGCGCTACCTGCTCCGGTTGCTCCAGCGCCGGCGCCTCGACGCGCTGCGACCCGATCAACTCTATATCTTCCCAGGGGACCAGGTTGCCAGGCGCGCCTTTGCTCCTGGCACCAAGCAGCCAGGCGGGGGCCAGGCGGCGCACCAGGCTCAGCGTGCTGTTGTCGATGCCCAGGATGCGCCAGTCATCGGCCAGGCACACATCGTTCACGCGCACGGCCTTCTTATGCTCAACATCGATGACCTGTTTCTCAAGCACCTCCTGGGCCAGCCTGACCTCTTGATCCGCCGAGGTGGTTGCCTCCAACATGAGTTGCTCAAGCGGCACACGCAGGCGTAGCGTATGGTTGCGCAGCTCCGCGCTCTCAATCGGCACGCGCCATACGTGATCGTCCGCCCCCTCAACAAGCAAGGCGCTGGCATAGACCGGTCGTCCAGGCAGTTCCTGCGCAGGTTGCCCTGGTGGTACCAGTACGTCGGCTATCTTGCCTACGCGTGTACCCTGCGCGTCTTCCACAGGCACACCTCGCACTTGACTCAGGTATAACATGGTTACATCTCAACTCGCACGTTCGGCAGCACACTACTGGCCTCGCGCTCTAATGCAATCTCCTCATCACCCTCCTGCTGCCAATTCTCCTCTGCCAGGCGCTTGCAGGTGCCTATAAAATCGCGGAAGAGCGGGTGAGGGCGATTGGGCCGGCTCTTAAATTCCGGGTGGAACTGCGAGGCCACGTACCAGGGATGGTCCGCCAGTTCAATGATCTCCACCAGGCTGTTATCGGCGGAGCGCCCACTGATCACCAGGCCGTTGGCCTCCATGCGCTTGCGATACTCGTTGTTGAACTCGTAGCGATGGCGGTGGCGCTCAAAGACAATCGCTTCGCCGTATGCCTGGTACGCCTTTGTGCCGGGCGTCAGGCAGCAGACCCAGCTTCCCAGGCGCATGGTGCCGCCCTTATCGGCGACATGGCGCTGCGTCGGCATCAGGTCGATGACGGGATAGGGACACTGCGGGTCAATCTCAGAGCTGTTGGCGCCTTCCAGGCCAAGCACATTGCGGGCGAACTCGATGACGCCCACGTGCAGGCCCAGGCAGAGTCCCAGGTAGGGCTTGTTCATGCGGCGCGCGAAGCCGGCGGCCTTCATCTT
>JBDTHH010000509.1:0-4082 GCA_039937055.1 Ktedonobacteraceae bacterium
ATCATCACCCTGCGCCTTGAGCCTTACATAGGACCAACGCCATTTCTGCTTGTCTGGCAGGTAACGGAGGAGCAGATTCCCCAGGAGTTCCTCCCAGGAGTTGTGCAGGGGATTCGACATGCAGTTCTACAGGAACGCGCTGAAGATGCCGGGTTAACGCACATCAAGGTGACGGTAATCGATGGGGCCTCTCATCCCGTTGATTCTCACAATCGTGCGTATACGCAGGCCACTATGCTGGCCTTTGAAAATGCGCTCACCCACACATTGCTCGTCCCGGTCGTCGAAACGTCACTATAGGGGCGCGATCAAGGACGTTCCTATGCATTGAAGGAGAAGCCGCAGATATACTGTCGAACCTTTTCCAGTTCAGATGCATTGTGGATGACACGTTCGGAGTAGTTGCGCTGCCAGAGGCGGCCGGGGCATTCGCGGCCCATGGCCTCCATATAGCGCAGCCAGGAGACCGCCGTCAGCGACTTGTACCCCTCGATCACGCGGCCCAGCGTCATGGCCCGGTCAGTATTGCCTTCAAGGGAGATGATACACTGGACGTGATCGGGCAAAATCGCAAACGCATCAAGGATCAGGCCGGGGAATGGCCGGGGAAGCGCGTGCCAGTTCTCTTCAAGGATCGCGCGCACCTCGGTGATGGCGAAGACCGGACCAGCCCCCGCGGCCCAGATGGCCACAAAGTAGCTTCCCCGCCAGCCATAACTATGCGTCGGCAGGCGCAAAGGTCGCCCCATAGACTGCTGAACAGGGCGCACATCATGGTTGCTAGAGTTCATCCACATCCTCCTCCTCTACATAACCACCAGCTCTCAAGCGGATGCTATCGTAGCATTATTTCGCGCGAGCCGCAAGGGCGCCGCGATTCCAAGACTCATCCGACCCTATACGAACCAGACCCTCTGTGCTACAATTCTATAGCATGCATTCTCCGCTTACGGGCACTCAAATAACATCATGATGAAGATACAAGAACACACACCACCCCTGGCAGTCAGGAAAGCTCCCACCTGGCAAGATTATGTTGTCGATAGTGGGCTGGCCTTTGTGGGAGCCATGCTCGTCACCGGCATCATCTACATGCTTGCCCTCTATCCGCGCATTCCCAATATCTCGTTTGTGTACCTGCTGGTGGTGCTGGCCCTGGCCAGCACGCGCGGCCTGTATCCCGCGGTCCTGGCTTCATTTGTGGCTTTTCTCTCCTTCGACTTCTTTCTCGTGCAGCCGCTGTATACGTTTACCATCAATAAGGTCGATGAGTGGCTGGCACTCTTCGTCTTCCTGGTCGTCGCCATTATCACCGGTCAGTTGACCAATGCCTTCCGGCAGCGCGCGCAGGAGGCCAATCGCCGCGAGCGCGAGACGCGCATCCTCTATGAACTTGTGCGCGCGACCAACAGCGAAGAGGACCTGCCGGGGCAGCTCGCCATCGTTGCGCGCACGGCGGCTGATATCTTCGCTCCCTGGGGTGTTACAGATTGCGCTATCCTGCTGCCGGGCACAGGCCAGCGCCTGGAGGTTGAAGCCAGCGCGCCCCTGCCGGCTGAGAAGGTTCACCTCTCAGCGGACGAAGAGGCCACGGCGGCATGGGTGCTGGCGCACGGGCAGGCCGTCGATTTCCACGATGTCGCGCTGGCGCCGGGAGCATCTGTCGGCTATGCCCCGCGCGCCATTGTACGCAGCAGCAGCGCCGTGGCTCGCCCGCTACGCCAGTTCACGCGCCTGCTCTCTCTCAAAGCTGGTCACAACGCGGTCGGGATCCTGCGCCTCTCCATCGAGGATGATCCCCAGCACTTCACATCCGAAAAAGGCCTCGGACTTGACCTGGATCACTCCGACCCGCGCACAACCTTCTTCTGGACCTTCCTCGATCAAGCCACATCTCTCATTGAACGCACCCGGCTGCGCCAGGAGGCCTTGCAGGTTGAACTGCTGCGCCAGACAGACGCCCTGCGAGCCGCCTTGCTTTCCTCGGTTTCACACGACCTGCGCACCCCACTTTCATCCATCAAGGCCGCCGCCAGCAGCCTCCTACAGGAGGACGTAGACTGGGACGAAGAGGCGCGTCACAGCTTTGCCCTGGCTATAGAGCAAGAGGCCGACCGCCTCAATCGCCTGGTCGCCAACCTGCTGGATATGTCGCGCATCGAGGGGGGCGCCCTCAAACCGGAAAAAGAGTGGTACCCGCTCGATGAACTTATCTATAGCGTGCTCGCACGTATGCAGCCACGGCTGCAAGCGCGCGCGGTCACAACCTCCTTACCAGACGACTTACCGCCTGTTGAGATAGACTATCTCTATATGGACCAGGTCGTTACCAATCTGATAGAGAACGCGATACGCTATACCCCTGCCGGGTCGCCCATCGAGATGGGGGCCGAGATCAAGCAGGGGCAGATGTTCGTCAGCATCGCCGACCGCGGTCCCGGCATCCCGCCCGCGGATATGGAGCGCATATTCGACAAGTTCTATCGCGTCTCAGCAGGTCCACGGGGCGTTGCGCGCAGCATGGGAACGGGGCTGGGCCTGGCCGTATGCCGGGGATTGATCGAGGCACACGGTGGACGCATCTGGGCGGAGAGCCGCACGGGGGGCGGCGCCGTTTTTCGCTTTACACTCCCATTGGGGAGAACGGAAGGAATGCAGCATGCGTAAGAGCGGAGCGCGTATCCTGATTGTTGACGACGAGATCGAGATTTTGCGCGCCTTGCAGCGCAGCCTGGCGGCGCACGAGTTCGAGGTCTTTACCGCCAGCAGCGGAGAAGAGGCCCTGGAGGCCATCACTCGCCATCGACCCGATCTGATGCTGCTGGATCTGGGCCTGCCCGGCATCAGCGGCCTGGAAGTCTGCAAAAGAGTGCGCGCCGAGTCCAGCCTCCCGATCATCGTGCTCTCGGTCAAAGATACCGAGCGTGACAAGGTGCTGGCCCTCGATCTGGGCGCCGACGACTACGTTTCCAAACCCTTTGGCATCAATGAAGTGTTGGCTCGCATCCGTGTAGCCCTGCGCCACACAGCCCAGACGCAGGCAGGCACCGAGCCAGTTTTTACCGCCGGCCCTCTCAGCATCGATTTCGCTCAGCGCCTGGTCCAGGTGAACAGTCGCGAGGTCAAGTTGACCCCCACCGAGTACGACCTGCTCAAGGCCCTGGTCAAGAACAGCGGCAAGATTATGACGCGCCACATGCTGCTCTCGCAAGTCTGGGGTACCGGCTACGGCAGCGAAGCCCATTACCTGCATGTCTATATCGGGCAATTGCGCCACAAGATAGAGCCGGACCCCACGCACCCCCGCTTCATCCACACCGTCTCAGGCGTGGGCTATCGCTTTCAGGCTGAAGATATGCCATAAGGAGGAATATCCACGATGCCTTTTCCCTCGCTGCCCAGAACCATCAAAATCTTTTTCTCCTATGCCCTCTCTGCACCTCAAGACAAACGTTTGTTTGAGAAACTTACGGCCCACTTGAGCCTCCTGAGACGGCAACATGTCATCGACGAGTGGTTCGACAGCGCCATCGGCGCCGGCAGCACGATCTCCCAGCAGGTTATCGAGACTCACCTGCACATGGCTGATATTATCGTTCTGCTCATCAGTGCGGATTTTTTCGCCGACGAACGCTGCTATGAACTCGAAATGAAACGGGCGCTTGAACTCAGTGACACAGGGGCAGCACGCCTGATCCCCGTACTTTTAAGTCCCGCGGATTGGAGCATCTCTCCCCTTGATCGCTATCGCCCACTGCCTCTCAATGGCACCCCCGTGAGTCTCTGGAAGAATCGCGATGACGCACTCTCCCAGGTGGCAAAGGGCATCCGCCGGGTGGTTGAGGAACTCGTTAGCAAGACCATGGGGACAGGCGCCCACTCAGGGCCGCCGAAATTTTCTCCGTATGCTATCCCTTACCGCTCCAACGTCTTTTTTACGGATCGGGAAACGATTCTCGCCACCCTGGCCTCCTCCTTCGCCTCCACCCAGACCCCCCAGACCCCCATCCTGGCATTGAATGGCATGGGCGGTATGGGCAAGACGCAGATTGCGCTTACCTATATCTATCACCCTGCCCATG
>JBDTHH010000510.1:0-2798 GCA_039937055.1 Ktedonobacteraceae bacterium
CTCGTCGTAATAGGAGTTACAGGCCTCGGTCGTAATCGTAAAACCGGGGGGGACCGGCAGCCCGGCGTTGGTCATCTCGGCGACGCCGGCTCCTTTGCCACCGAGCAGGTCGCGCATTTTGGCGCTGCCCTCGCTGAAAAGATAGACCCATTTGCGTGGTGATTGCTTTACTACATCCTCAAGGGGCGCGGCCTGTGGGTGCCTGCCGGTAACGTGTTGTGTCACGAAATAGCCTCCAAAATTAAGTTAAGGTGTCTCTTTGAAAATAAGGTCTCTGGCCCAGCGCATGACGCGGCGGGCGCTCTGTAAATAGCCGTTCGCTTGCTCAGGATCGATGCTGTCATCGGCCTCTTCCGGCGGCGTGACCGCGTAGAACGCTTCTGGATGGAACGGTGTCAGCGAGGCCATCTCCTCCTGAATATCTGCCGGGGCGCCCACGCGCGCGCCCAGTGCCCGCAGATCGTGGTCGTACGGCGAACGCCTCCCGAAGCGCAGCAGGCTCACGGCCTGCGCGGATTTCTCGGCTCCCTGGTTGCAGAAATCGGCACAGGCGAAGTATCTTCCCATGCCCAGCTCGACTCCCGCCGTGGCCAGGTCCTGTATGCCCTCCGCCAGTAACCCGAACGCCCCCTGTACATCGCCGCCTGTAGAAACATCTATGTCCTCGTCATCCTCGTCTTCATTGGCCGGATGCGCGTGCATATACGGAGGAGCGGTCAGGCTCGTCTCCCTGCTCTGAAAGCTTGTACCTTCTCTGAGCAGGCGCTCCAGCTCTTCCTGACTATCGTCCCTGGCAGGTTCGTGTTGATTGTCGCTATGTGAGTACGGCCTATCTGACATGACTGTCACAATCCTTACATGTAGACTCAGATACCATTGTTACTATATTCCTGTCAGCGCTTCGTGTCAATCTGTATTTAGCGAAAAAGCGTCTGAGGGCTATATTAGGGGTGAGTTATCGATGTATGTGATGTAATAGAGAGGTAGTGGGAACTCTTTGCCTCGCCTAAACGTCATTATGATATATATGGAATGGTGGAGGATGAAAAAACCGGGCGTACCATCTGCCAGGTGTCGGAAGTGCGCTGGCTCGTAAGATGGCGAAACGCGACGGTGTAGTAAGAATGGAGGACTAATTGTATGAAGACACAACATCGAGATAGAGTGGAAGCTGGCAGTATGCCCGCGACAGGGACACGTCGTGGGCGCTGGTTCGCGGGCCTCGGCGCGGTTGTGCTGGTGCTGCTGGTGGTTGGTGTAAGTGCGCTGGTGTTCGCGCAATGGGGACACCAGTTGGCGGCAAAACAGGCTCCGCCCTCCGGTAAATGGGTCCAGGTACACAGCGGCTATTCGCTCTCCGCGCCGGTGGCCGCGCCCAGCGATCCGGCGACGCTCTATATGTGCGCCATGCCCAACGGGCAGAACGGCCAGAGCAATGCTACCTTGCTGCGCAGCACCGATTTTGGAACGCATTGGCAGGATATTGGCAGCCAGGCAAACATTGGTAATAGCTGCCAGGTTGCTGTCAACCCGGTGAATAGCCACGATGTCTACGTTGTAAGCGGACCCGCCGCGGCTAGCTCTGGCAAGCCAGCGCTCACCGAGCTAAAGCATACCTCGGACGGCGGGCAGACATGGGCGACTGTGCTACCCGCGCTCGCTGGCGCCGCGAAGCAGTCCGCGTATCCCTGGTCGGTACAGCAGCTTAGCTTCGCCGGTGATCGCCTCTTCGGCCTGCAATGGACCCCCCAAATTATCACCCCCCCGACCGCCCAAAGCCGGATGCCCGCGAGGAGCATGCCCCTGGCGCGCCTGGTGATGAGTGCCGATGGCGGCCATACCTGGACTGTGCTCGATAGCAAGTTCGCAGCCGCCAGAGTGGGCGTGCGCAGCTACGCCGTTGATCCCAGCAACCCTTCTACTATATATGATCTGGTGGGTCAGCCGCTGTTCCCCATTGGTCCGCCGGTCGTGGAACCGAATGATGTGCTGCCCGCACCGGGTATGCTGGGTGGCGAACTCTACAAGACGACCGATGGCGGGAAGACCTGGAACCTGCTGCTCAAACAGGTGCCCTTTGGCTATGCCGTCCAACTGGCGAGCGCGCATCCGAATATGCTCTACGTCGGCGGGTCGCTTCGTCTCATGCCGATGGCGGCTCAGTCTCCACGTATAGCCGAGCCGCAGACAAACGTGCCAGTAGCACTTGGCAGTTTTCTCATGCGTGTGAGCAGCGACGGCGGCGCAACGTGGCACGATGCGCCCACGCTCCCACAGCCAGCAAGCGTGCAGAGCTGGTTTGTCGCCCCGAACGGCGCTGTCTACGCCCACACCGGCGGTCTGCCCACCGGACCGTTTCCAGGTCGCGGCCAGGCCACTCCAATAACTGGCACTGTGGTGCCCTCTGGTTCAAAGAATGGGGGCGTTCCGGGAGCGCCTTCACACAATACCTATGTCCCACCAGCAAACGCGGTAGCTCCAGGGAGCATACCCGCACAGGCGCAGGGTACGCCCGTCATTCAACGCTATGACCCGGCCACCAGCAAATGGAGCGAGCTTGTCAAATCTCCCGGCATGGGCACGCTGCTGGCAGTGACCCCTGGCTCAACCGAGAGCAGCCCGGTCCTCTGGTTCATCGCGTACGCAAACAATGCCGTCGCGCTCTACCGCTATATCGTTTAAGCAGGATCAGGCTTCATCATGCGTTAGGATGAACAACGTGTAATCTAAGAGGCCTCTTAGATTACACGTTGTTCATCCTAACGCATGATGAAGCCTGATCCTGCTTAAACGATATA
>JBDTHH010000511.1:0-9827 GCA_039937055.1 Ktedonobacteraceae bacterium
GGAAAGCGGCCACTTTCTAGATGTCGGGAGCCGCCTTCCAGGTCAGAAGCGGATTGGCGAACTCCAACCTCTACCATTCCAACGATTGACGCCGATTTTCCATCCCGAAGTCACATTACCAGGCATATGTGTACGCCTATGTAACTGGCCATACCCTACGCGACGGTCTCCCTCAGGCCGGCACTTCATCGGAGAAGAAGTGTATCCAGAGCATGCAGACCGCCAGACCACCGAGGAGGGCGAAGAAGGCGACGGATCCGCCAGAACCGATAGCCCCGCTGGCGCCACCTGCGATATCCACGGCGTTGAACGGGAAGAAAATAATCAGGGACAGCCAGGAGAGCGTTAACCAGCAGGTCAAGCTCAACTTGGTCACCGCCGAGGTTGAGCGGTAGAAGATGTGGTAGAAGATGATGACCAGCAGGCCAAGAAGCTCGACCAGGAACCGGAAATTCATCGTGATGCCAGCGCCAAAATCAAAGATCAGTGTCGGATCGATAAACATGAAGCAGCAGATCCATAAAATGGACAGGATGATGCAGCCGAAAACTTTGAACTTCCCAGTACGACTATTTGACACATTATGCTCCTTTCACGGAGTATACGGATTTGGGTGCGCGTCATATATACATAGGCCCGTGTTTACAAGATAGCCCTGCACGCACCACACAGTACGCAGGTCTAAGCCTTATTGTAGTCGTTGTGTGAAAATAAATCAACTCCTGACGGCACAATATCCAGGGCTTCGCAAAAGTTCTTCGCTCTTACCATCCCAGGTGTCGGTGGATAAACTTCACAACATGGGCATTGGCTAACCGCGCCTCAGGCAGGAGGTTTTGACCTTGCCAGCCATGAAACATCCCCGGCCAGATCTCCAGCTTGACCTCGGCCCCGGCGGCACGCAGGCGATTAGCCATACGGATGCCGTCGCTAAGCAGGATTTCCTGGGTACCCACCTGCAGGAGGGTGGGCGGAAACCCATGTACATCGGCGTACAACGGAGAGACCTGCGGATTGTGAGGGTCTGTCGCGCCATTGTTCGTATAGGCGGCATAGGCATTTTTCGCCAGGCCCCAGCCCAGGACTGGATCAATGCTGGCTTTAGTGGTGGCGCTTTCGCCGGTCATAGCGAGGTCCGTCGGCGTTGATAGCCCTATCAGGAGAGCTGGAAGCGCCTCACCGCTTTGCTGGAGGGCGACCGCGGTTGCCAGCACAAGATTAGCGCCCGCTGATCCTCCATAGAGCACAAGCTGTGAGGCCGCGGTGCCCCGGCTGAGCAGCCAGCGATAAACGCTCACACAATCGTTCAGGCCAGCAGGGAAGGGATGTTCTGGCGCCAGGCGGTAGTCAGGCAAGAGCACCCATGCACCTGTCGCTTGTGAAAGACTCGCGGCATTAACCCGTTCTTGATCTGTAAGCGGGGAGGCCCATCCCCCACCATGGATATCCAGGATAACACGGCTCTTCACGGCACCTGGCGCGTGGATAAATTGTGCCGAGACCCCGGCAGCGGTGACGTTCTCAAGGGAAATGCCCGCTGGCAGGGGTTGGGGAGCCGCACCTAGCGTCGCAGCACGCTGCTGGACCACTGTTACGATTGGTTGCACTGTGAGATAGATCGTGAGTGCCAGATAGTAGAGAGTTCCCAGCAGGCTTGGCTCCGAGGGCACATCGTCGCTCTCCAAAGATGGTTCATTGAGAACTGTCACACCAGTGCGTGCCAGCATAAACGCTCCACCAACAATCCCCGTGCCCAGCCCAATACCAAATTTCAGGAAGCCGCGTCGCTTCACACGCCTATGCTCCAGATCCTTTCCATCTACGTTCTGTGCCTCTAATGCTGCGGTCGTCTTTTCGCTTCGGCTCAGCAGCCGGAAGCCAAATAGAAAGAGCCAGAACAACCAGAGAGACTCACCCAGGAGCGCGAGGAGGTTTGTTATGCTCGCAGTTCCGTAGAAGCCTGCCGCAATTGGAGCCAGCGCATTGAAAGCCCAGATCAGTGAGCGCAGGAAGACGAGGAGAAGACCGATGGCGCTTAGCGCGGCACATATCCTATGCGCCTGAAACTGCCGGGCCAGGGTCAGGGTCCAAAATACCAGCAGCAATGGCGCCAGAATCTCAGTGAGCACAAAGATTACGGGCGCGAAGACCTGCAAGCTAGCGCTATGCATATTGATCCAGAGCGGCACAAGCACCAGACCCAGTACGGCGCTGACTCCCCAGAGTGTGCCGGATGCGCCTCCAGCGATGATCACGTGCCGGCGGCGTTTTTCATCTACATATGGGGCCAGGCCAAGCGAAACCGCGATAAGCAGGCCGGAACAGACCAGTAGTCCAACAAAGCCCGCCAGTCCGGCTACCTCCTGTTGTGGCAGAAGCGAGGTAGCAAAAGACGCATTGTCTATCAGGATAGCTGGATAATTGAGCGTCGAGCGTAAGAGGAAGTTCGCGATGGTGAACACAAGCGCCAGAAGCAGGATCATGATACCGGCTCTCTGTAGAGAGATTGAGCGCACCCAGTCCGGTAGGCGGTCTCCTTGCGCCTTGTTGGATGAAAGCGATGAGGACGAAGCCGTCACGATATACTCCTCATGTAAAAAGTAATATCCGTCAGAAGCAGATCAGTATTTGTCTTTTAGTACCTCTTTTGCAAAAATTTATTCTATTGCATGGCCAGCTCGCTTTCAGACTCTTCTCATGTTATACTGACACAGCTCATGTAGCTCATATTGTTTGCTCAAACGTTCCGTATTCTTTTCTTAGCAAAAGAATGGAACCATATCAACGCCATAGTGTATCAGAAAAGAGGTGAGCAATGCAAAAATCAGATATCCCTATGGGTTCAGAGTTCGGCCCTAATCAGGTTTCGCTTGCACGAGTATTAGAGTTAGCTGAGGAGAATGCAGGGGATAGGCGAGCCTTTACAGAAGCTGTAGCACAAGAGTATGGTTGGCCCGTCAAAACAGCAAATAATACCCCCCTTAGCATGGGAAAGTATCTTCTACTCGATGAAGACGCTCAGCTTACTGAAATGGGAGAAAACCTCCTAAGTCTAAAGTCGCAACCAGATGAAATGTATAATGAGTTTGCTCGCCATATTCTTCTGCACTTACATGGCCTGGACGTTGTTAACGCAATCGATACACTTACACGTGCAGGAGAAAAACCTGGACAGCTTACCATTAGTGAATTTCTAAAAATTCAAGGAATCTACGCTCCACCAAGCAGCACCCATATTAGTAAACTTTGCGGTTGGCTCCGTTACGCTGGAGTCTTTCGTTCTGAAAAACCGTTTGAGGGATTAGATATGGACCGTGTAGCTGAACTCATCGGAATAAACCAGGACGAAACAGACTTCTTGGCCGAAATGTCAGCAAAGCAGAGAGCGGTACTTAAAGCCCTTTGCAACCTGCCTATGGCAACCCTGCCTGACGAGGAGCCATTAAGGGCTAATGAGCTAAGAGGATATACGGAAACGCTCTATGGTGTAACATTCAATCCCAAAATTTCCCTAATGAAGTATTAGAGCCATTAGAAACGGCTGGCTTCATCACTCTTAGAAAAGCAGAAAAGGCTACTGGCTCACAGGCAGGGAGCAGACTGCAAGTTTCAGGTAAAACGTATCTTATCTATCGTACAGAGAAGTTCGCCAATGAATATTTAGAGGCTGCTATTGACGCGCTTTCAAATACAGGTCTGGCTGTGCGTCAACTTTTACGAAAACCGCTGGCTGAAATACTCGAAGAGATGGAATCGAACGATACCGGAGTAAAGGGTAAAGCACTGGAAGCGTTAGCTTTCTACTTTATGCGTCTGCTGGGTTTGGAATTTAGATCCTGGCGCGAGCGAGGCAAAGATAATAAGGGCTTTGAAGTTGATATTGTTGTCGAGGGGGCGCGTCTCGTTTATAGCAGATGGCAGATTCAATGCAAGAATAGTCCCAAAGATAGCGTTCCTTTGAAGGAAATCGCTAAAGAGGTAGGCCTTTCACTTAAACTCAGGTCAAATGTAATATTGGTGATCACAACAGGAGGTTTTACTGCTGATGCAATAGAGTATGCTGAGGAGATGATGAAGATTACGGCGTTAAATGTCATTCTCCTCAATCAATATGATCTTCGCATATTGATTCAGACACCACTTGCGATTATTGATATTCTCAATAAGAAAGCACGGAAAGTCATGGATTTAAAAGCGCAGTCATAACTACCAATGTAACATTTGTCTTGTAAAAAGGAATCGAGCCAACTAAACGACTTTGAGCGTCGTTTAGTTGGCTCGATTTATTCCAGGATAAGTGGCGAAACTATATGTTTCAAGACATTCTTTCAAACAAGCTCAACTGAGTAGTATTGTTTCGAGTTGCACTGTGTTTCCTTATAGCTTTGTCCAGTTTTTCATGTGTATCTAACTCTTCGTCTAACTCTTCGGACGGCTCCTCAGCTTCAACCATATGCATCTCTCGTCTAACAAAGGCGCGCCTTGCGCGACGATTGAGCAGATCAATGATTAGTGGTTTATCTTTAGCAAAATGCTTAATATCTTCAATTGTTAACAGGATAACGTAATATGAACTGCTATTTGCTACTTGATCTGCAAATTCGATAGCTTCTTTTGTGAAGCCTGTAGTTGCTACCATCATAATAACGTTAGCTTGAGTGAGACTTGCCAAGCCTACTTCTTTGGCTATCGCATCCAAACCCACGAGCTTTCCTTCAGTATCCCTACATCTTATCTGCCATCGTCCATATGCAACCTTGTCAGATGCAGCCATTACGCCTACATCTACATAATCCCGCTCCTGAGATCGATATCGCCATTGTGCGAAACGAAGTCCGAGCAGACGTATAATCCAAATAGCGAGAACTTCTAGAGATGTACCTCGAACTTCCTTCTTCTCATGGCTAAGACCTGCTATTACATCATCCAGTGGTCGATTAAGATCTGCCGATGTCAAATCTGTGAGATCAGCCAGGACATCAAGGATTGATGGGAGAAATTCGCTGATGGCTTTTTGTGTGAGACGTACCTTATGAGGCTTGCCTCCTCTTCCTTCCGTCGTCTTCTGTACCTCTATCAGACCCATATTTTCCAAAGGCTCGAGAATCTCTCTTACCAAGTTTTTCGTTGTGAGACGAATTTGATAAAGGCTTTGCGCATGTGTTGCAACCGCACTTGAAGAAGTAAAATCTTTTTGATCCAGATTTAGTAGAGACAACAAAAAGTACCTTTGTTCGTTTGTAAGCTGATAAAGATCATCGATAGTATCTTTCTCCATCTTGAGAAGATTACGGATAACGTCCCAATTAACTTCATATCTGCCTGGACCAAAAACACCCACTTGATCTAACCAGTTCCGCATGGTACTAATATATGTGCTACTGATAGGTATCTTGATTCCTAAATCATTAAATGCATCGCCTAAGTATTCAAGCGTGATCTTGTCACCTCTGGCATTCATGCGTTCAATGAGGCGAACCAGCAACAAACCTTCTAACTTCGTAAGAATATGCATAGCAAATTTGCTATGTATATCTTCTAGGGAAGCCTTTGATGATAATAGATCGTGTGCGAGGGATGTTGTTTGGTAAGTTTCCCCGTTATTACCAAGCTGGATCAGCCCATAGGCGTTCATAGAGAGTAGGCAGTTCATCGCCAAAATTCTAGAATTTTGATCTCTCTGCACAGTAGCGTCCTCCTGTGTTTTGAAATATCGGTCTTGTATTGCGAGTTGTAAATTAAGGCGGTCAGGCTCATGGACACTAGCCATCTCTAGTAGTGTACTTATAGGGGTTCTCGTAGGACCGAACTGATCTCCATAGGTAAAACGACGAGTTGCTCTTATTTTTTGTACTGACGAACCATTAGCTGTTTTCTCCATCATAATTTGCGACAATGCAACGTGAGCATTATCTTTTATCTCTGCAAGATAAGAGAGTCCATCCTCATTTGGCTCTCTGAATCTAAGGGCGGCTCCTTGTAAATATTCCTCACTCCGCTCAAGAGCAATCCAACGTCTCCTTAATTTTTCAGCCACAGAGCCAGTCATATTTGAGCCTGCAAACGGGTCCAACACTATATCCCCTTCTTCTGTACACAGGTTTATTACAAATTCTGGCAAAGCACGTGGAAATCTAGCTGGATGGGGAGGGATACTATTTTCACGACAGAGGCGTAAATAGAGGTCATTGCTTGATGTGTTCGAGGCTGATATAACTTGCGATGAGATGGCTTTGATATCCATAAGCACAGGATCACCTATCTCGTCATCTCTGCCTAACCCTGCATTAATAATGATAGGTGGAATCGCGCCGTTATTATTCCTTCCAAACTTGTCGCTAATATCGTGTTCTGAAGGTCTAAGTCCTGGCTTATATCCATCTCGCATAAGCTTCAATTGTGATTCGCTGTACCGTTTCAATACTCGTTTATTACTTGCTTTTGGAAAATCACTTAAACTGAGCCACCATACAGTATTTACGGCGTCTTTCAAACGTATGCGACGTACTGTTACCCATTCCGCGGGTGTGGGCAATTTCGCGGGATTGTACCAATATAATTCTTGTATGAGGTTAAAGCCGCATCCTCCTTCTTCCACAGCTTTGATAAGCTCAAGCATAAGCTCGTAATGATAGACACTACGAATAGGACGGCCTTTTACCCATGTTCCGCCTATATCAATAACTAGGGAGCCGTCTGGTTTTAAGACGCGTGCAAACTCTTTTGCAAACTTCATGAACCATTCTACATACTCTTTTGAGTGAACATTTCCATAAGCCTTTTGTCTTAGGAGCGCAAAAGGCGGAGAAGTGCAAATTAAATCAATAGATTGTGGCGGTAATTTGGGTAACAATTCTAATGAGTCACCTAAATATGCATGACCCAGATTTGTTGAAAAATAAGGCTTTTCCCCAGGCAATAACTCCATATCCTACCATCTCCTTCTTAACTGGTACAGCCACACCACACTATCTGGTGATCAAGCTCAAAACTAGGACCAAATTTGTGCTTGAATTCCATTCCTCCACCACTTAATGTGAGCTATACCTCTTAGCCCTAAACGTAGGAATATTCTACGCCTCCAGACTTCATTTGGCTATAGCCTTTTAGCGGTGGTGTGAGCATAGAGCCAGCGGAATTCTGTACACATTAGCTTTCTGCATCTACTTCAGTTCTGAGTACCGATACGGACCAGGAACGCTCAATCGTCCGTTCCTCTTGCACCGCCGCTTTACATAGCCCCACCATAATAGGCCCTGGCGAAACGCGCGGCCCAGCGCGCATTGTTTACCAGCAGGGCCTTATTGGCCTCGACGCTCTCGCCTCCGGTAGCGTCAGCGACATGTGACAGCAGGAAGGGCGTGAGGGCTGAACCGCGAATATCTTCCACGCGCGCGCGCTGCAGGGCCTCCTCGATGGCAGCCTCCAGCGGACCAGGCTGCATGGCGTATTGTTCGGGGATGGGGCAGCATACTAACAGTCCTTGTAGATTGCACTCCCACTGGACGCGCGCAATCGCCGCCACAGCCTCCGGCTCGTCGGCGCGATGCGCGAGGGTACGGCCGCTGGATGGCACATAGAAGGCCGGGAACTCGTGCGTCTGCCAGCCGATGACCGGCACGCCCTGCGTCTCCAGGTACTCCAGGGTGAGATCGAGGTCAAGGATGGACTTCGCGCCCGCGCAGGTCACGAGCACAGGGGTGCGGCTCAACTCGGTGAGGTCCGCCGAGACATCCAGGCTGGTCGCTGCTCCGCGATGCACGCCGCCGATGCCACCGGTCGCGAAGAAACGAATGCCGACCATGCTCGCGCATAGCATCGTGCCCGCCACAGTGGTCGCGCCCACGCGGCCCGTGGCCAGCGCCACCGCCAGGTCGCGCCGGCTGACCTTCAAGACATCGCGCGCTGTACCCAGGTAGGTGATCTCGTCGGCGTTCAGACCAACGACGATGCGGCCCTCGCGTATGCCGATGGTCGCTGGCAGCGCGCCCTCGCTGCGAATGGCGGCCTCCATAGCGCGCGCCACCTCGATATTAGCGGGATACGGCAGCCCATGGGCGATCACCGTCGATTCGAGGGCCACGATGGGCCGCTGCTCCTGCAACGCGCTCTCCACTTCGTCTGAGAGCAGGATATGGGATGCTATCGATTGCATAGGTATCCTATCTATGTGAATGGTGGTTATTTCTTCCCGTAGGGGTACCACCATGATTTCATGCCACCCTCAAAATCCCAGTGGACATGCTTCGTCTCGCGGAACTCGTCAAGGCCCTCTTCGCCCAGCTCGCGACCCATGCCGGACATCTTGAAGCCCCCGAAGGGGCCAGCATCGTTATCGGTCAAGGGATCATTGATCCACAGGGTGCCGGCCTCAACCTCCTCGAAGAAACGCTTGGCCTTGAGGGGATCGTGTGAGTAGAGGTTCGCGCCCAGGCCGTACTGGCTGTCGTTCGCCAGGGCGATGGCCTCGTCGAAGGTGCGGTACGTCATGATGGGGATCGCCGGGCCAAAGGTCTCCTCGCGCATAATCGCCATCGAGTGATCGACGTGCGTCATGACGGTCGGCTCATAGAAATACCCGCGCGCCAGATGCGGTGGTCGCCGGCCGCCGGTCAGCACCTGCGCTCCCTGCGCGCGCGCGGCCTCCACCTGGGTCTCGATCTTCGCGCGGTACTGCGCGCCGATGATCGGTCCCATATCGGTATCCGCCTCCATGCCGGGTCCCAGGCGCAGGTTCCGGGCGAAATCCGTGATGCGCTCGATAAAGTCTGGCGCGATCGACTCGTGGACGTAGACGCGCTCGGTCGAGGTGCAGACCTGCCCGGCGTTGAGCAGCGCGGCCCAGGCCACCCCTGGCACGGCCACCTCCAGGTCGGCATCTTCCGCCACGATAAAGGCGTCCTTGCCGCCAAGCTCCAGGTGCAGCTTCTTCATCTGCGGCGCCACCAGTTGCGCGATATGCTGGCCCGTAGCCAGCGAGCCGGTGAAGGCGATCACGCGCACACGAGGATCGACGACCAGCGGCTCACCGCAATCCTTGCCGTAGCCGCTCACGATATTGAGGACGCCTGGCGGCAGGTGCGCGCAGCATTCGGCGAACAGCAGCGTCGAGAGCGGCGTCATCTCCGATGGCTTGAGCACCACGGTATTGCCCGCCGCCAGCGCGGGGGCCACCTTCCAGGCCATCAGCAGGATCGGATAGTTCCAGGGCACAATCGCCGCCACCACACCGTATGGCTCCTTAAGCACCATCGCGAGCTGGCTCTCTTCAACCGAGGGGATGACGCGCCCTCTGGAGCTGCGCCCAAGCTCGGCATAGTAGCGGAAGCAGGCCGCCGACCAACCCATCTCGTCGCGATTCTCAAGCAGGGGTTTGCCGCCCTCCAGCGTGAGCAGGCGCGCGATCTCCTCGCTGCGCTCGCTCAGGTGCCGCGCCACCTCGTGCAGCATCTCCGCCTTCTCGCCGGCCGGCACCTTCTTCCAGGCCGGGAAAGCCGCCTGCGCCGCCGCCACGGCCTGCTCGGCATCGGCGGCATTAGCGGCAGGCGCCGTATCTATCACCTCTTCGGTCGCGGGATTGCGCACCTCGATAACCTTGCCTGCTGTTCCTGATGTGCGTTTGCCATTGATCCACATCTGATAGGGCATAGATACCTCTCTGTATTTTCGACGTTCGGTTCTTTACTATATTACGATATTTTATAGAGGCGCGTCCGCGTAGGGGTGCTTTCCACGGCGTCCATCTGGCCGAGAAGGAGATGCATGAGAGGTAGGGGCGCCGTTGACAAGCCCGCCTGTTCGCCGACGAGATCATGATGCCATAGGCG
>JBDTHH010000512.1:0-2751 GCA_039937055.1 Ktedonobacteraceae bacterium
CAGTCAGCGGGAACTGCCCTGCGAGCTGACTGGCGAGGCAAGCCCCGCCCTACGAGACGACCTGACTCTCTTCTATGGGTAGAGAGATGTACCTTGACGTTTATTGGGCGCAGGCCAGCGGTACCCATACACGAAAAGGCAAGATAGTCCTGGAGACAAAGATGACGTTACTTCTCCCACGGTTTCGCGTGCTTATGCTGCCTGGGGGAATGTCGGCGTTGATGGCGCGGACTATAGGGATTATGCGGATCTTCAATCTGCATATTGTAACGCACTCCCCGATACTGGCTGTACGTTGCAGCTCCATCGCGATAACGTGGTCCTCGTGGGATTGGATGCCCGAGCTGTCCTATTGATGTATTCCTGCTCTTTTTGAAGAATACTATCCCTAAGAAAAGAGCTGCCCCTAATCCCAGCAAGGTTAGCATCGTCAAAATTGTCTCCATAGTGGTAATACGACCTTTCTCGCTTTTTGTCCTACATGATGTTCGGGTGAGGAGAACCACTCTTCTTTATAGAGTATAGCTTTTTCTCGCCTGTAATGCTATGCACGAGGGACAGAAAAAGCGTGGGGAATTCATATTACAGGCTTTATTTTCAATATCATCGTTCCGACCGGCATGATGGGCCATTACAGGTGATTGAGGAAGCGCTTCACGTCGCGTTGAGCGACGTTTTTGCCGATGCGCACCAGCAAGATGTTGCCCAACTCCTCGTTGATATTGGGTTCCCTGGTGTCGTATTCTGTGAAGCCCTGCGAGCCGAAGAGGGCCGCGATCAAGCCCCGGTAGCGGTGGGTGGAGATGCCGAGACCCTCCATGTCCCAGTGCCACGACAGGCCCATGGCGAAGAGGATCATATCTTCCAGCGTGCTGAGTTCCAGCGCAAAGGCCAGCATGTGTTGAGCGATCCCCAGGCTGCGCCAGGCCGTGCTTACCTCGATGGTGACTTCGTATACGTTGTCAAGCCCTTCCCACCAGCCTTCACCGGGCGCGAGCGTCACTTCGCCAACAATCACACCCTCGGGGGTATGAGCCAGGGTGAGTGTGCAGTCCGGGCTTTTGGCAATGCTGAGCAGGAGCAGGTGTTCTCGTTCAGGCTGGCTCGTGAAAGCGCGCAGGCCCGCGTCCGGCTTCAGGCGCTCGACCAGCGATAGCGGGCAGAAATCGCGCAGCAGCAGTGGCCCCCTGGCTGTCGCCAGGGTTGTGCTGCGCGAAGGGGTCGCGCTACCAGAGGGGTGCAGCAGGTCGAACATATCGGCCATAGGCGATTGAGGTCGTCGCAGTGGGGGAAAGGCCTGGCGCAGCGGGGGAGGCAGCAGCAGTTGGCGCACCTGCGTCACCGTCCGGCGGTTGGTTTCGCTGATGTCCCAGCGGCGCGCCTGGGGCGGAAAGTCCGGCGCGCGATCCTGGAAGGTCGCGGGGAAATAGGCTGGACCGGAGGCCACCTTCCCCAGCAGGTGCTGAGCGGCGTCCTCCCTCACCTCGTTAGATTGCCAGGAGGGGCGCCAGCGCGTGACCCATTCCTCCGGCAGCGCTTCGGGCAGCAGCTGGCCTGTCATCTCGGCCCACACGATGCTCCAGGCGCGCGGCACAACGCGATACAGGTCATAGCCCCCGCCCCCGAGAGCGACCCAGCGACCCTGGCAGTAGCTATGTGCCAGTTCGTGCGTCAGACGCGTCTGGGCCGTGATGCTCTTGAGTGTCAATTCCAGGTGCGTCAGTGGGTCCCAGGCGTGGGTATCACAGCCATGCTGGCTGATGATCACATCAGGTCCAAACGAGAGCGCCAGAGGGGGCAGCACGGTGTTGATGGCTTCGCTAAAGGAGTCGTCCTGGGTATAGGGTTCCAGCGGGACATTCACGGAATAGCCGCGCCCCAGCCCCTTGCCCAGTTCCAGGGTATCGCCGGTGCCGGGGAAGAGGTAGCGACCGGTTTCGTGGAAGGAGACCGTCATCACGCGCGGATCGTCATAGAAGGCTCGTTGCACGCCGTCGCCGTGGTGGCCGTCGAAGTCGATATACAGCACTTTGGCCTCGGTCGCGCGCAACACATGGGCGATGGCCACGGCGGCATCGTTGTACACGCAGAAGCCGGAGGCGCGCTCCGCCCAGGCGTGATGCAGACCACCAGCGGGATGAAATACATGCAGCGGCCGCTCGCCTTCAGCCTTGAATGTGCCGCCCTCCGGTAGACCCATGACGGCGCTCATGGCGACCAGCGTCCCCCCGGCGATCAGCGCAGCCGCCTGGTGCATGCCGGGGACGATGGGGGTATCGCCGTCGCCGAAGCCGTATTTGAGCGCCTCTTCCTGGATATCAAGGGGCAAAGCATCCGTGGTAGTGTGAGGCAAGGCATCTCCACTGGCGGGAGATAGGGTATCCGTCAGGGGTATCCCTATATTACTGACGCGTTGGACGGCGGCGATGTAGTCGTGAGTATGAATGAGTTCCAGTTCTGCGCTGGTGGCGGCGCGGGGAGGCAACATATGCCGGTCATCGCCGCTGTGCCAGAGATCGCTTTTTTCGAGCAAGTCCAGTAGGGCGGAGAGGCGGCGTTGTTGGAAGGGGTGATCGTCGCCGAAATCGTAATGTAGCTCGCCTGCATCGAACATGAGGCGGGGATCGGTATGGGGGTGGTGTGTGTCAGGCATGATGCGTGTCTCTTTCTCCATTACGCCGGTCTTGTATGCAAGGAGAACCGGGCGTCCCAACCCGTAGCGCGTGGCTTGCCTCGCCGTCCTGTGACTAC
>JBDTHH010000513.1:0-4824 GCA_039937055.1 Ktedonobacteraceae bacterium
GAGCGCAGTGGCAAAGCCAGGGTCTTCGGGATCGGCTCGTCAGTGAACACCACGCATAACCTCATATCAGGTGTGACAGTGAGGTGCTGAAATGGGTCAAGCGCCATGACCTGCTCAAGCTCTGGGATGGTACGCAGAAACACAGGAACTTCGTACCCCAAAGCCTGATGGAGATGCTGCTCAAGCGCGTGGGCCACGGTTTCGCGGTCTGCTTGCTCGGTTTCAAAGAACACATTTCCGCTTTGAATATACGAGCGAACCTGCGTAAATCCCAGCTCTGTGAAGAGTTCGCGCAGGTATTCCATTTTGACGATGTGGCCACCAACATTGATGCCACGCAAAAGCGCTATGTATTTCATGGCCTCTCCATAGTTTCATGAAGTTACTGTAGGGCGTAGAGAGCAAAATTGCGGGCAAAGATACTGCCCCCTGTTTCTACGGCAATACCTGCGGTGCCTGTGGAATAACTACTGTCACTGGCACTGCCAAGTTGCCGGTTATTAGCGTAGAAGGTAAAATTGTGACCGCTAACGACTACGTCTAGCGTGACAGATGCATGGATATCGCCAAACGGCCCTCTGGTAAGCTCCCTTGGATTACCAACGACATTGTCATAGACATAGCAACGCCATGTTCCATCGGGATTGATGAGAAAGGTGTAGACCCCCGGCTGGTTTCCTGACTGATTGCGAAAGTAGACGCCGAATTCGGAAGAGGATAGACTTAACTGCTGTAACTGCACCTCTATCACATAGTCGGAGGGGTATGGGCGGTTCGGTACACTCAATAGAAGTGTGCCTACCAGATTAGATGTAGCTGATTTTGCATTGGGGTTGCTAATCTTTGTTCCTGTATTTGTGCATACCATGCCCGCATTGTTATAGTCTCCCCAGGGACCGCCATGGTTACATGCATCCCCCGGGCTGGTAGCAAAGTAGAGTTGCTGCCCTTTGGGGATGGCGGCCGTTTGTTGTGTCGGAGTAGATTGTGATGTCGATGTCGCTGTTTGTTGTGCCGGAGTCGGCGTAGATTGTGATGTCGATGTGACTGTTTGTCCGACCGCAGGATGGGTTGCAACCGTACGCGTTGCGTTAGATAAGGGTGTTCCTGGTAATTCCTTATTAAGCTGTAGTCCAACAAGGACACCCCCGATGACAAGTATAATAGCCATAGCGACCCCGATGAAGATCAACCAGGGCTGGCGTTTGGTTCCAGGTACGGTATAGGGTGTCACTGGTTGTGCATTTAGCGGCGTCCCACCAGAGGCATATACATCCCTTCTATCACGGTCTGTTGTCTGGTTTATTTGCTGCTGTGCTGGTGGAGTCTCATACGCTTGTATTTTGAGAGCATTTGGCAGAGATGATAGCGCCGTGGGTGCATTGCGTGCTACGGTATCTGAAAAGTGATCGGGTGCAGAGATTGCAGTGCGCAATGCTTGTGCCAGTGCTCCTGCTGAGGGATAGCGATCCTCACGTCTTTTAGCAAGGGCTTTCTGGACAACTTCACTCACGGATGGTGGGATGGCAGGATTTACCTGGTGCAAGGATGGCGGTGGTTCCTGAAGATGCCTGGCTGCCACCGCCAAAGGCGTATTGCCCTTGAATGGCACCTGCCCGCTGAGCAGTTGAAAGAGTACAACACCTAGCGCATAGATATCAACACGCTGATCTACGGCCTCACCCTGGACCATCTCCGGCGCCATATATTCAGGCGTACCCAGAAACATACCAGTACCTGTCAGAGTTTGGCCCATAGTATTTGTACTATCCTGGACCATGCGCGCGATACCAAAATCCGCCAATATCAAGCGTCCATCTGAGTGAAGCAGAAAATTACCCGGCTTCAAATCGCGATGGATTACCCCCTGAGCGTGGGCGTAATCGAGCGCACTCGCCGCTTGCTCGATATAACGAACCGTTTCCTGGAGTGAAAGGACACCCCGTTTTGCCAGGACATCGCGCAGGCTTCCCTCAGCAAGATAGGGCATGAGCAGATAGGCCATCTCCTCTTGTTCGCCATACTCATAGATCGGCATAATATTGATATGTTCGAGCCTGGCAATCACATCAGCTTCCCGGCGAAAGCGCGCAAGAAATTCATTGTGGGCCTTGCTATCCAGCAATACATGCGGGAGCAGTATCTTGATCGCAACGCGTCGCGAGGGACGAACTTGCTGCGCGAGGTAGACGACACCCATACCCCCCTGTCCAATGAGCCGTTCGAGTGTACATGTCCCCAATGTTTTCCCAATGAGGCTACCGCTGTCTCTCACAGTGGTTCCTCCCCTGCTTCATGAGGTATTATCGGCAACACCAGCGCCGAGGGATGGTCTGCATCATGATAAATGCGCTGTTCTGTCACCACCATCTCCGTCGTTACCCCTAATGTCGCGCCTGTATTCAAATTCCTATCATATTTGGGGAAGGCGCTTGAAGAAATCTCTAAGCCGATGCGATGACCGGCTTTGAAGACCTGCGCGGTATTCCAGCAATCGATGGAGTAGCGGTAGATGCGCTCCGGCTCGATCAGCGTGGGGCGATCCATGCCGTCGCGGAAGCGCGCGCGCACCATACCATCGCAGAGGCGCTGGCGGAAACCGCTGGGCCAGACATCGATCAGCTTGGCCATGAAATCGGTGTCGGGCGCCGACGAGGCAGCGTACAGTTCCACGCGGATCGGGCCAGTGACCTCCAGATCTTCGAGCAGCACGCCGGTGACGTAGACCAGCACATCATCGCGACGCTCGATGGCTGAGTAGTCGTCGGGGCCGCCGATCTGCGACGAGGTGGGATCGGTAACGAACGGGGTAGGGTGCGCGGGATCGTAGGTGTAGCTATCATACGGCTCGTCTGCTGCTGGTGTCGCGGACGAAAGTGTGCCGTCGCCGTAGCGGCTATTGGCCCGGCCGGCACTACGCAGGTAGTAAGGCGTCGATTGGGCGCGGGCCAGGGGCCACTCCTGCTCGTCACGCCAGGCGTTCGCGCCCATCACAAAGATGCGCACAGGAGCCAGCGAGCCGGTTGAGAAACGCTTGAGCCAGCGATCGAACCAGCGCGCCTCCTCACCCAGCAGATCGATGAGCGCGCGCGGGCCAAAATCGACATCGCCCAACTTCGACCCCTTGTTGGTCGCGTGTCCCCAGGGACCCATCAGCAGTCGCTGGTTGGAGCGCGCCTCGGGGGTCGCGCCCCTGGTGGTCATGCCGATATAGTTGAGCGGAGTGCCAACCTGCTCATCGTCGTACCAGCCGGAGATGTGCAACACAGGGACATCTAGCTGGTCAAAGTGCTGCTGGTAGCAGAGCGGCTGCCAGAATTCATCGAGATGCGCGTGTTCTACAGAGGCGCGCCAGTGCGGGAGCGAGCGTCCCGCGCGCTCGTCCATCGTCAGCATTGGCAGGTGCTCATAGATCTGCTCCCAGTTCACAGCCTCCATTGGCTGGCATACACGTCCGCTCACATAGTGCAGCCAGCACAGATGTATAGGGGTAGGCAGCCCGGTCGGCGTCTCGACAAAGGGGTCGGACGGGGTTACCAGCACAATCATCGCGCGCAGGTGTGGCGGATGCTCCAGGGCGGCCAGCCATTGAATACAGCCTGGATAGGAGGCCCCAAGCGTTCCTATGTTGCCATCCGACCAGGACTGCGCCGCGCACCATTCGATGGCATCATAGCCATCGCGCCCCTCATTGAAATACGGCACAAATTCACCATCAGAGTCGCCTCTACCGCGCACATCCATCGCCACGAAGATATAGCCACGACTGACGAAATAGCTCGCCCTCAGCCACATATCAGGAGAGAGCTTGGTATAGGGCGTGCGCGCTAAGATAACCGCGCGCCTGCCCACCTCATCCGGCGTTCCCGGTGGCAGGTACACATCGGCCGAGAGCGTCACGCCATCGCGCATAGCTACACGCCGGTCGAACTCAATACGCACGTCACGAGCATTCACCATCGACATCACAAGAGACCCTCCTGAAAGAAAAGCGTTTTCTGTCTGTATTCTATCTCTACGCACATTTTACCACGGTGAAGGGAAAACGCCTCATTGGCGAGCGAAGAGCGGGAACCAGCGCGGCAGCCATCTATGGTTTTGCGGGGCAGGAGGAGTATTGACAGCAGGCGCCAGGCGCTCGACGAGCGTGGCAAACTTGCCGGCCGGGAGCATCAACACCACGTCGGTCAGCCCCAGGCCGACATACGCACGCGCGCAGACGCAGCCAAAGCTCATGGAGGGCATATCGGCATTCATGGCGCTGGCAATCACGCCGCAGGTCGGCTGAGTATACGCCGACTGGCCCTTTTCTTGAGGCCAGTACACCTGCTCCATGCTGCCACTGACCTGCATAGCCTGCCGCATATCGATGATGCAGAGCACAACATCGGCGACCAGCGGGAACTGATCGAGCCGCCCATACACAATGTGGCTATGGGGCTTCGTGACTACCGGCAGGCCGCCGTTTTCGAGGTCCGCGAGGCTTGTGACCTGCCGGATACTTTTCACCAACCTCTGGGCGCGCTCCTGGGCCACCGGGGGCGTCTCGAAGCCCATCGTCATCATACCCACAGGGCACGACCAGTGGTCCTCCGCCGTCGCGTAGAACACACCCTGCTCGGCAAAGCGCCAGAAGGTACAGGTGGAGGAAACATGCCCTGGCGCGCGCTCAATGCCTTCAGGCACATCCTCAACAAAGGCCAGGCCAATGGGGGGCCGCTTCAGTTCCATGTGTTCGTTAAAACGACGTACCAGGTCTTGATACATACTCGCACCTCTCTCTGGGCATAACGCTTACATTGCCTCGCCCTCTCCCGTAGCGCG
>JBDTHH010000514.1:0-5920 GCA_039937055.1 Ktedonobacteraceae bacterium
TGCGAGCCTGGTCCCATTCTACCCCGACGGCCTGGATGATGTTGTCCAGAATCCAGCGCTGCTCTCGCCAGCGCTTCGTCCGCCGCTCTACCGGAATGCTCATATCCCATACTGCCTTTCTTCTCGCTTATCAGCCTCTAGAGCCGAAATCGTCTCTTCCCTACGAAGAAGGACCCATACCTTGCTCTGCTATAGATGAGTTGTAGCTTATGGCTGCTTCTTGTGCAAGCCCTACGTATGCTATTATACGTGTCTAGAAGAGGATACGTCTATGCGCCAGAGAGGTGCGCCAGTGACAATCTCACAGGATGCGAGCGAGTCTTCTTCTCAGTTTACATGTATGCTTATGAGGCTTGACACACGTGATAAATCACGCAGCTACGAAGAGCGAGCGACATGTATGAAGCCCTGGAGAAACCGCTGACAAGGCTTTGCTCGCTCGGCTATGTACGAAAGCGCCTTTTTCTGGTACTCTTTGCGGAGCAGACCCCTTTGCCGTTCTTTGATGATGGGGCTGTGTTCGGTCTGTTTCGCTTTCACACTACATATTCCTGGCTAAATGCCGCGATAGGAGCTACAACATGGTCTCACCGGGTGAAGCACTGGAGATGTTAGAGAAAACGAGTCGCACGTTCTCCATTCCTATTGGTCGTCTACCAGCGGGCTTGCAAGAGGCGGTGGCATCGGCCTACCTCTGTATGCGTGCGCTTGACGAAATTGAAGATCATCCACACCTGAATGCGCGCACAAAGGTCAGACTGTTGCGCGCCGCCAGCCAGGTATTGCAGGCGCAGACAGAGGAGGCACACTTTGCAGAGGATGCCTTTGCAAAGATTTTTAATGTGCGACACGCTCTCCCCGAAGTGTCGCTACGCCTGGCAGAATGGGCGTGCTATGCCCCGGAGGCCATTGCGCCGCGTATCTGGGATGCCACGGCCGCCATGGCTGAGCGCATGGCCTCCTGGATCGCCAGAGGTTGGAAGATCCAAAACGAGGCGGACCTGGATGGCTACACTTTTGCCGTGGCCGGGACGGTGGGGATCCTGCTCTGCGACATCTGGGCCTGGTTTGATGGCATACAGATGCATCGCAGCCACGCGATCCAATTTGGTCGTGGCTTGCAGGCTGTCAATATGCTGCGCAATCGCAGCGAAGACCTGGCGCGAGGCGTAGATTTTTTCCCTGTAGGCTGGACGGAGGTGCATATGACACAATACGCGTTGCATAACCTCTCGCATGCCGAGCGCTATGCCACTTTGCTGCCACCTGGTCCCTTTGCGTCCTTCATTCAGCTTCCCCTGGCGCTGGCCTACGCCACACTTGACGCGCTTGCCGCCGGCGAAACGAAGCTCAGTCGAAGCACCGTGCTCCAACTCGTGCAACGTATTGGTTAGCGTGAGTCATACGCTTGCTCCGGCTCCATGTCGAGGGGCCTGGAAATATATTGACGTATAAGGAAATAGCTATGAGCACCATCTATGATGTCGTGGTTGTGGGCGCGGGGCCGGCCGGTTCTGCTGCCGGATATTATCTGGCTTCACGAGGATTAAAGGTATTGCTCCTCGACAAATTCGCCTTCCCGCGCGATAAGACATGCGGCGATGCCCTGACTCCGCGCGCGCTGCGCATCCTTGACGAGATGGGTATTCTGGATGACCTGCTCCAGGTCGGCCACTCTGCCAATGCGGTAGAATTCATTGCGCCGAAAGGTCACGCAGCGCTAGCTCCGCTCCCCAGGCACGATAGGCCATCGGACAGACTCTTATTTGTGCCGCGCCTGATCCTCGATAATATCATTCTTGAGCGCGCGCAGGCCGTGGGTGCGCAGTTTCAGGGTCCCGTTCACGTCACGGATATTCAACGAGATGGCCAGGAGATGGTCGTGACAGGCGAGCACCGGCACCAGACCTTTTCATTCAGAGCGCGGATGGTGATTGTGGCTATTGGCGCCAATGTGAAACTCCTGATGCAGATGAAGCTGCTGAAGAAGGTGCCGCAGGTGATGCTCAGCGCTCGCGCCTACTTTGAGGGCGTGAGCACGATATCCGACCGCGCGCAGTGCCGTTTTGACGGTGTCCCTCTGCCCGGCTACGGTTGGGCCTTCCCCCTCGCAGACTCACGGGCGAACGTAGGTGTCGGTCTCTTTCGCGCCGGCCTGGCCTCGCTGTGGATGCCCAGGACAGCCCAAATCGCCTTTGGTACGTTCCTGAAGACACCAGCCGTGCAAACGCTGCTCAGCAATGCCCGCCAGGTCGGCCCCCTCAAAGGCTATCCCCTGCGTGCGGACTTCGCACACGCCCCCACCTTTGGCGATGGTGTGCTCCTGGCGGGCGAGGCCGCTGGTCTGGTCAATCCGGTGACGGGCGAGGGCATCGACTACGCGCTGGAGTCCGGCAAGATGGCGGCTGAGCACCTGCTTGACATGTTCGCCGCCGATGATCTGTCGCTCACGCAGCTACGCCGGTACGACCAACACCTGCGCCAGCGCTACCAGCGCCTCTTCGTGTTGTGCGATAGATTGAGGCTTCTGTATCTCAATCCTTTCTTCCTCAATCGGGTCATCAAGACCGCTATCTCCAACGACGAACTGATGAAGCTGTACATGAATATTGTGATTGAGAATCAGGATGTGTACGCGGGAGTTGCTCCTAAAACGCTTTCAAAGGTGCTTCTGGGGGGCAGAAAAAGTTCTCCATCCGCGTAGGGATCCGGCTTGCCGCATCTGGGGTGCAGGCTCTCCCGGATGCGGCAAACTCCCTAGCGAGGGGAGCCGACTTACCCGTGCAATGACCCTGACAGAGCAGTGAGAACCCGCTAATGCCTATGCCCAAATACGGGAGGTCATGACTTTCTAACAGGTCTGGTATAGTGGTCTAGATATCTTGACAAATGAACCAGAAACAGGTACAGTATCTCAATAGACCGAATATATTTATCGGGATCATTGAACAGATCCGTTCATTCAACGGTAGGAGGTTGTCCATGGCTTCCAACGCTCTCCTGACTGTACCTTCGAAGGTGAAAGTCACCTCTTTCACGGCAGTGTTTAGTCTGCTCGTGCTCCTCTCAATGGTGCTCGCGGCCTGTGGTGGCGGTACCACCCAGACGAATCAACCCGGTAGCAAGCACATTCTTAGAGTGGCAGCCCAGTCCTACGACTTCGCGCAGGCTGGTTTTAACCCCTACAATGGTCACCCCAATGCGGGTGTCCTGGGCCTGGTCTATGAGACGCTCTACTTTGTGAATGTGAACGGCGGTGCGTTCACACCCATGCTGGCAACCGACTACAAGTGGAATAGCGATAACACGCAGGTTACCTTCACCATTCGCCCGAATGTGAAATGGAACGATGGGCAACCATTCACAGCCGATGATGTGGCGTTCACGTTCAACATGATGAAGCAGTACCCGGCGGCCGATAGCACTGGTGTGTGGGGCTTCCTCAAAGATGTCTCCGCGCCTGATCCCACTACCGTCGTGATGACGTTCCAGAAGGCCTATCCGCCGGTGCTGGTGACGATTGCCGGGCATGTGTACATCGTGCCAAAACACATCTTCGCCAGCGTTGGCGATCCGACCAAATATCTCACCGACAAGCCCGTGGGCACCGGTCCCTTCACGTTGACCCGCTACCAGACGGACGTAGCAGTATACGATAAGAACGCCAGCTACTGGCAGGCCAACAACGTGAAGGTTGACGAGGTGCGCTTCCCGGAGTACAAAGACAACTCGACCTTGCAGTTGGCTCTGCCCAAGGGCGATATCGACTGGGCTGGCTACTTCTCACCGACGCTGAAGCAGGATTTCGTCGATAAAGATCCGAAGAACTTCCACATCTTTATGGATGCCGTCAACCTGTACTCTCTCTGCCCGAACCAGAAAGATCCGCTCATCGGCGGTCAAGCTGGCTTGCCGGTGCGCCTGGCGCTCAGTACCGCCATCGACCGCAATGCCATCGCCGGGCAGGCGACCGCTGGCCTGGAACCTCCCGGAAGCATGACCGGCCTGGTGCTGCCGACCGCCAAAGACTGGCTGGACCCGCAATATGCGAATCTGCCGACGACCGCTGATACCGCCAAGGCCGAGAAATACCTGACCGATGCCGGCTTCACCAAGGGGACCGATGGCATCTATCAGAAGGGTGGCAAGCGCCTGTCCCTCACGTTGAGAAGCGTTGACTCCTATTCCGACTGGAACGCGGCGGCCAAGCTGATCGCGGACCAGGCCAAGGCCGTGGGCATCGAGATCAAAAACGTGACGGTCGGCGAGGACAACTACTATACCCTGCGCACCGATGGAAAGTATGACTACCAGTTGATGTTCTGCGGTATGGTTGGCGGCCCCACCCCGTACTACCTGTACAATCAATACCTGAACAGCAATCAGATCGGCCAGGGCAAGTTCAACTTCATAGCCTGGAACGATCCTACCACCGACCAGTTCCTGAATCAGTACGCTTCAACCTCTGATCCGGCAATACAAAAGCAGGCCATTCAGGGCGTCGAAAAGGTCTTCGTTGAGAACCAGCCGTTCATTCCCCTGTGGACCGGCGCCGACTACGACGAGTACTCCACGAAGAACTTCACCGGCTGGCCCGACGAGAGCAACGCGTATTCCAGTGGCAGTCCCAATACAGCCCCCGATATCGAGCAGGTGATCCTGCACTTGCAGCCCGTGTAGAGGCTTCATTCATTCAGGGCGCAGGCCAGCGGCGTCCCTACACGAAAGAGGGGCGCGCGCGGTGGCCTCTGCCGGGGAAGGGATCGGTGAGAGAGCGGGGCCTGATCTTTCGTGTAGGGGCGCCGCTGGCCTGCGCCCTGTCCCTACGCGGATGGGGGCGTTTCACCTTTCATTGAAGCTTGACGGAACCAGCTTGCTGGCAGGAAATACGGTATAATGTGAGGGGTTGGGAGAGCTGATCGTGTAGAGGCGTTGTTGGCCTGCGCTTTGACCGTTTTGTGAAGGAGAAGCAACCAGATGCGTCATGTGATCCGCCGCATTTTGTTCTATGCTTGCGCTGTGTGGGTAGCTATCACGCTGGACTTTTTCATTCCGCGCCTGGCCCCTGGCGACCCCGTGTCGGCAATCGTGGGGAAGATGTCGATGAAGGGCTACGTCACTCCTGAAATGAAACAGACGCTCTCGGCTATGTTTGGCCTGGATACGCACGATCCCCTCTGGGTGCAATACTTCAAGTACCTGGGCAACCTGCTGCATGGCAACTTAGGCAATTCCATCCAGTATTTCCCCACGCCTGTCGCGAAGATCATCGGACAGGACATCGGCTGGTCGATTATGCTGGGCGGGGTGGCCGTGGTCATCAGCTTTGTCGTTGGCTGCCTGTTTGGTATGATTACCGCCTGGAAGCGCGGCACCGTTCTGGATACGGTGCTCTCGCCCGTGATGAACTTCCTGTCCGCTATCCCTTATTTCTGGTTGGCGCTGCTGAGCCTCTACCTGTTCTCGTATTTGATCAACTGGTTTCCTCTGTCGGGGGGCTACGATTCGGCGAATATCGATCCGGGCTGGTCGTTCGACTTTGTGAGTAGTGTCGTCCAGCATACCTTCCTGCCGGCGGTGACGCTGATCATCGCTTCGCTGGCCGGTTGGATGCTGACGATGCGCAATTCGATGATTACGACGCTCTCTGAAGATTATGTGTTGATGGCCAGGGCTAAAGGCTTGAGCCCGTTCCGGGTCGTATTCTGGTACGCGGCGCGCAACGCCGTATTACCCAATATCACCGGTTTCGCCATCGCCATCGGCGCCATCGTTGGCGGTCAGCTCCTGACTGAGATGGTGTTCTCGTATCCCGGTATCGGCTATGCGCTGCTCCAGGCCATCAACCAGCAGGATTATGCCATGATCCAGAGCGTCTTCCTGATTATCACGCTGGCAGTGCTGGGAGCCAATTTCCTGG
>JBDTHH010000515.1:0-7842 GCA_039937055.1 Ktedonobacteraceae bacterium
GTATGTTGAGCAGGCGAAGGCCCTGCATAGCAGTTTCCCACAGGTGACAAAACTGACCTTCCTGGTGGGCTTCGACAAGATTGTGCAAATCTTCGATCCCCGTTACTACGCTAACCGCGACGCCGCCCTGATAGACCTCTTCACCCGCGCCGACATCCTGGTCGCCCCCCGTGGGGAGGCCGGGACAGATGAACTCAGCCAACTCCTGCACGCGCCGGAGAACCGGGGCTTCGCTCACCACGTACACGCACTCCCCCTCGATCCTGCCTATCGCGCGGTCTCCTCCTCCAGCATCCGCCGCGATCCCATCGCCCACTACGAGGAGGTCCCCGGCGAGGTCCAGCGGTTCATCCAAGAAACGCACGCCTACGATCTCCCCCATCAGCAGGCAAGCAGCGGGGAGCCTGATCTTTACGAAGAGCGCGTGAAGAGCCTGGAGACAGTGTTTGGCGTGTGATGCCAGCGAGATGCTCGAAGGTGTCTGGTGCAACGCAGCCATGTTGTTGGATGAGGGGCACACAGAGGCCGAAGTGGCGCAGTACTTTGTCAAGCATATGCTGCTTCCAGAAGACAAGGCTCCTCGCTTTGTTGCTTTGTTGAAACATCCCTTGTACGGGCTACATACTGCACTGACGTATGGAAGCGGTCAAAAACTGGTGCGACGCTGGTTACAGGGATCAGACAGAGAGGCAGTCTTCCAGCGTTTCTTAACAGAACAATGGACGCCCTCACAATTGGCAGCAGACGCCTTGCCTACTTAAAATGGCATAATAGCGGCTGTCTCACCGCGAAAGCATAGCCCTATGAAGAGATACAGACCTGGCTTAAATCGCCTCTAGAGGGATGTACCAACGGATGTGACCTCTTTTCTTACGTATACGTTTTCTCTTCTAGACGACAGAAAGAATTGCCGAAGGTAGAGCCAAGAACAGAGAAGAGCCACTATTCTTCCCGAAGAAGGAGCAAAGATGCCTTTTTCAGGTTCATCGCAGGGGAACCGTTCTCCAGAGAGATCAGCGAGGATTCTGCAACCACCGCAGAGCGATACCCCCTTCCATCATGGGAGGCGTAGGGTCATCAAAGGCGCTCTTGCCCTGGGTTCCCTCCTGGCGCTGGGAACAGGCGGGTATCTGGCTGCTCAGTGGTATGGACTCTTTTTGCCTCCCTTAACGACAACCGATATCGGGACTATAAGGGCTCTCGCCTGGTCGCCCGATGGCACGTACATTGCCCTGGCAAAAGGGCCAGAGACCCGGACGGTCTATGATCTGACCCACATAGAAGTTGGGACACCTGGGGTTCAGATCTGGGACGCGGCTTGTGGGAGGATGTGTGTTAGCTATTCGACGGCTACCGATGCCGTGTCTCTATCCTGGTCGCCCGATAGCACGTGGCTTGCTTCATCGGTCGGCGATCTCGTGCAAATCTGGGCCAGGCCCAGCACGGGAGGGAGGGACGGAGGAAGACCAATGATCCAACTGGCAGAAGCAGGCCAGTCGACTGCAGATGCTATAGGGGGTATGGTAGCCTGGTCGCCTGATGGCAGGCGCCTCGCTTCTGGCAAATTTAACGGAGAACTAGCCGTCTGGGATATGCACCGCAAGGAGGTCTTCTGGCAGATTACACGGCCCGGGGATTGGTGTTCGGCGCTCAGTTGGTCACTCGATAGCCAACAGATCGCGCTAAGTATGATGCTCACGGACCCAAGAAGGCCAGGCTGGTTAGGGATCATAGATGCGAACACAGGACAGGTGCTGCTTGATCTCGAATATGCAGATGATACGAATGCGCAAGGGAATGTGAGTCTGATGTGGTCGCCAGACGGACGCTTCATTGCGGTGGGGCATCCCAGGACGGGTGATGGTTCCAGAGGGAAGGTAAGCATTCTGGACGCCCGCACTGGCAAGCAGATCAAGGCGTATTTTGTCAAGGGCCGCAAAGACGATCCAGAAACGCCGTGGGTCCAGGCGGTCGCCTGGTCACCGGACAGCAGGCGCATCGCTTCGGCTGGCTACACGTACACGATCCATGTGTGGGATGTGATTACTGATGCTCTTGTGATCACGTATCCGCCTGGACCGGGAGTGGGAACCCACGCGAGCCCAACTGCTCCCCTGGCCTGGTCCCCTAATGGAAAACATCTGGCCTCTGCGGCTGACGCGGTCTACGTCGGGATCTGGGACGTTCCCTAAAGAAGAAAGAAGAGAGCCATTCAGTCTGATGCCTTTCCATCCTCGCCTTCATCAGGACGGGTGCAGCACTCGAAACGTGAGCCTGCTGCCACCTATCTGCACCACGTCGCCCTCGCGCAGTTGGCAACGCGTGACCGGGTGACCGTTGACATAGGTACCGGTGGCCGATTGGTGGTCCTCCAGCTCGTAGCCACCGGCGGGCAACTGGCGAATCGTCGCGTGCAGACGGCTCACGGCCAGGTCTTCCAGGAAGATGGAGCAGTCGCGGCTGCGGCCAATGGTCATCTCTGAGAGCAGATCGAAGGTGCGAATGCTGCCCCGCAGGTTACCAAGCTCTAATTTGGCGATGGTGCTGGTATTTGGGTCAAGTGTCTTTTTCAGGTGCGTTTCTCGTCCCCGCGACGAGGCGAGCTGAAATGGCCGGGTACCCTCGTGAGCGCAAAAGGTCAGGCGGGTGTTGCCAAAGAGCAGCTTATCCCCATCATGCAACATGATCTCCTGGGTCGCTCTGCCATTGACAAAACTATCGCCGCTACCATGATCGTCGCGCAACACATAGCCTGTTGGCGTCTTCATAATGCTGGCCTGCTTACGATGCACCGCGATATCTTCGAGAAAGATATCACAATCGCGACTACGACCAATGGTGGTAGCTTCGTTCCAGATATCCACCCGCCTTTTCGCCTCTCCCTGGTGAATGATAAGGTATGCTGCCGATAACTGATCCGACTGCTCTTGCACCATCTTGCACCTCTCCTCCGATGGGTACAATCGGTTGCGCTCCCTTGAACGCCATAGTGAGAATACATTTCGCATATGCCAGCATCCACCTTTTGAGAGAAACTCTCTTTTATCTCTTGTCTGCTTCCAGTGTATCCAGGGCCTGCAAAATTTTCTCTGGCGTGATCGGTAAGCTCCGAATACGTACTCCTATTGCATCATATACCGCGTTGGCAATAGCCGGCGCCATGCCATTGGTTGGTACCTCGCCAGCGGATTTCGCGCCAAACGGTCCGCTATACTCGGTATCTTCCACTAAGATTGTGGTCATGCGCGGCATATCCAGCGTGGACATCAGCTTGTAGTCCACAAAGCCGGGATTGCGCACACGGCCCTGCTCGTCGAATTTCAGCTCTTCGCTGAGCGCGTACCCCAGGGCCATGGTGACCGCGCCCTCCACCTGGCCCGATGCCAGCGCAGGGTTGATAGCCCGGCCCAGGTCAAGCGCGTTGACGGCCCGCGTGACGCGCACCTGGCCAGTTTCCGTGTCGATCGCGACCTCCACGAACTGCGCGAAGAAGGGCGCCGGCGAGTCGTCCGACCAGAAATCGCCCTTGGCCATGATCTGCTGACGATGCTTGCCATACAATGTCTCGTTGGCGATGTCCGCCACGGTGAGCGCGCTGCTACCGCGGGGCGTATAGATGCGATCATCGATAATGGACATATCCCCTGGCGCACAGTCTAGCATATCACCTGCGACATCCAAAATCTGCCCACGCACACGTTCCGCCGCCACCTTGACGCCGCTACCGCTGATATAGGTGGTGCTGGAGGCATACGAGCCATAGTCAAACACGCTGGAGTCGGTGTCCGCCGACTGCATGATGATCTTCTCCATGCCCACGCCCAGGGCCTCGGCGGCGATCTGCGCCAGGATGGTATCGCTGCCCTGACCGATATCGGTGGCCCCGTTCATTACATTAAACGAGCCATCCTCGTTCAGTTTGATCGAGGCGCCACCCAGTTCGGCGCTGGCGACGCCGCTGCCCTGCATGGCCGTCGCCATGCCACGTCCACGCCTGATGGGCTGGCCAGCGCCGTGATCGAACGGCTCGTGCCAGCCAAAGGCCGCCGCGCCGCGCTCCAGGCACTCCGGCAGACCACAGGAGCGGAACTGGCGTTTGGAACGCAGCACGCCATCCACCTCTTCTACGTCAATGGGGTCCCAGTCGCCTTTCTGGACATGATTCTTGCGCCGGAACTCCAGTGGGTCCATGTTCAGGCGTTGCGCGATCTCATCGATATGCACCTCCAGCGCGTAGAAGCCCTGGGGCGCGCCGTAGCCGCGCATGGCGCCGGTGATGGGCAGATTCGTGTAGACGGCATCGGCGAGGAAGCGATAGGCCTGCGCGCGATAGAGACACAGCGTCTTATGTCCGGTGCTGCGCGTGACCGTGAAGCTGTGCGTGCCATAGGCGCCGGCGTTCCCGATTGAGTGCATGGAGAGCGCCAGCAGAGTGCCATCCTGTTTGACGCCGCTGCGCATGCGCATAATCATGGGGTGGCGAAAACGCGCCGCTGTGAACTCCTCCTGGCGGCTATACTCCACGCGCACAGGCTGGCGCGTCTTCATGGCGAGTATGCCGGCCACCGGCTCTAAGATCATCTCCTGCTTGCCGCCGAACCCTCCACCGACGCGCGGCTTGACGACGCGCACGCGCGCGATGGGCAGTTGCAGGACGGCGGCCAACTGGCGACGCGTATGATACGGCACCTGCGTGCTGGTGACGACGATCAGGCGGTCGTAGCCATCCAGGTACGCTACGCTGACGTGCGGCTCCAGCACGGCATGCGAGATAAAGGGGACGCGGTACTCGCCTTCGACAACGATATCGGCCGCGCGCATAGCGGCCGCGAAATTCCCACGCTCCAGTTCCTCGTGAGCCGCCAGGTTGCGTGTGGCATCGTAGATATCGCCGCTGCCCTGGCCGTGGCGCGGATGGGTCGTATCGGCTTCGTGCAACTGCGGCGCGCCTGCCTGTAGCGCCTCCAGGGGATCGAACACGGCGGGCAACACCTCATACTCGACCTCGATGAGGGCCAGCGCCTCTTCCGCCAGGGCCGGCGTCTCGGCGGCCACAAATGCCACCCAATCGCCCACGTAACGCACGCGACTATCGAGCAGGTAGGCATCGTACGGCGATAGCTCCGGGTAGGGCTGGCCGGCGGTACTGTGGGCCACGCGGGGCACATCCTGGTAGGTCAGCACGGCGCGCACACCTTCCAGAGCCAGCGCCTTGCTGGCATCGATGTGCCGGATGTTGGCGTGGGCATGTGGCGAGTGCAGGATACGCGCGTGCAACATATTGGGCTGCTCGAACTCGGAGGCGTAGACCGGCGCACCCGTGACCAGCGGGCGCGCGTCCACACGGCGCTCTCCCTGGCCCACAACGCGGCCGCGCGAGGCCTGACGCGCCCGCTGGTGCGCGGCATCAGCGATATTGCCGGCTCCCGGCTCATAGGCAGAGGTCTGCATGTCATCAATGCTCACGAGCCGACCTCCTCTCCCCCGACCAGCATCTGCGCCGCTCGCAGCACCGCCGCCACCAGCTTGACATAGCCGGTACAGCGACAGATATTGCCGGCCAGCGCCGCCCGCACCTCGGCCTCGTCGGGCTGGGGATGCTCGCGCAAAAAGGCGTAGCTGCGCATGATGAAGCCGGGTATGCAGTAGCCACATTGCGCGGCCCCTTCTAACGCGAAGGCCTCCTGGATGGGATGCAACTTCTCGCCCGGCGCCAGTCCCTCGATAGTCAGCAGGTCGCCCCCGTCGGCCTGGGCCGCGAGCATGCAGCAGGCGTTGATGGAGCAACCATCCAGGATCACGCCGCAGCCGCAGCAGTCGCCGGTGCCACAGATCAGCTTGGTCCCCTTGAGGTGCTGGTTATGCAGCGCCTCCAATAATGTCTCGCCCGGCTCTACGCGCCACTTTACACGACGCCCGTTGACCTTCAAAGCGATCTCTATCTCAGGCATGCTGCCACTCCTCTCCATGTGGCGCCAGCCCGGCCGCCTGGCGCAGCGCGCGCACCGCCGCCACGCCGCTCACGCGTCGCCGGTAGTCCGCCGAGGCGCGCTGATCGCTGATGGGACGCACCTCGGCACACACAATCTCCGCCACGCGCTGGAAGGTCTCCTCGTTGGGAGACTGGCCAGCCAGCGCCTCCTCCGCGCGCGTGACCCGCAGCGGCACAGGAGCCACGGCCCCCAATACCAGACGCGCCTGCTGGATCATACCATCGCGCACAAACAGGACAGTAGCCGCATTCACCATCGAAATATCCTCGGCGGTGCGCCCGATCTTGTAGAAGCCTCCCCGCATCCCCTCCCGTGCAGGCGGGATACGCAGTTCAAGGATCAGTTCGCGCTCGCGCACACTCTTCGCAGGACCCACAAAAAAGTCCGTCAACGGCAGCACACGCTCACCATTGACGCCGCGCAAGACCACCTGGGCGTCGAGCGCCAGCAGGGCGGGCGGCGTATCGGCGGATGGCAGGGCGGAAGCCACATTCCCAACCAGGGTCGCCATGTTGCGGATGTTCGGCGAGCCACACACGGCGGCGCCGCGCGCCAGAATGCCACCGGCCAGCGCCTGCACACGCGGGTGGCGCGCAACCGTGCGCATGGTGACCCCGGCGCCGATATGCAGCCAGCCCTCTGCCTCGCGCATATAGTCTAATCCCAACCTGCGAATATCTACAACTTCACATACACCAACCATGTAGCGCGGATTCACCAGCAGGTCGGTGCCACCCGCGATCACGGTACGTCCCTCGCCCGCGAGCAGGTCGGCCGCTTCAGCCAGCGTTGTTGGATGATGATAGGCCACTATCTTGAGCATATAAAGCCACCTCTAAGACCACATTGTAGAATGATTTTCCCCGCCGCGCAATCCTCCCTCACTCCTACCCATTTGAAAAATGTAATACCGCCTCCAGCACGCCGCCGGCGATGGCCCGCGCTTTGTCCGAGATGGTGAAGCAATGCTCGCGCTTCGCACGTGGATCGACATCACCGATCTTCATTCCGGCGCTCACCGGCAATCCATCGCGTACCAGACCGCGCAGGATACCGGAGATGGCGGCAATTACCGGCATGGCATCAGCACCATCTGGGACAGCATCTGCCGGCCTCACCACGGCTACCGTCTCGCCTGCCTGGACCATATCGCCTATCGCCCGCACACTATAGAGCTTACCAACACATGGCGCGCGTAGCAAGCGCTCAGCACTATAGCCGCCAATAGTACCTGGTACCCCCGTGTTTGGCTCGGCGCTCCCCTGCATATATACACGCCCCAGGTTATGCCCACGATTGGTCTCCACAACGGCATGCACGTCCTTGCCCGCCTCGTAGCCAGGGCCAAGTGCGATGACGATCGGCGCATCCCATATAGTCACCCCACTATTGTACTTCGTGAGCGTCGCCTCCACCAGGGCTGACGGTTGCATCTGGCGGAACAGGCTGCCATCTGGATCAACCACAACCGGCACCAGGCCGGCTGCCAACGCCTCACGCGCCTCCGCCACCGATGTCACACGCCGGGCAGTCACCCCTTCAACCGTCATCTGTCCCAGCACCACCGCCTCCGCGAAGGCCACCGTCCGGCGCAAGTCCGTAGGCTGGGCCAGCTCGCTCGCTAGCACCGCGAAACCCGCCCGCGCTAAGCGGTGGATGACCCCGCTAGCAAGATCGCCAGCCCCCTTGACCGCCACCAGTGTGTGTTGCATACGTTCTCCCAAATAAGTACGTGATACCGCGAGATACACCGCCGTACCCGTAGCGCGTGGCTTGCCTCGCCGTACCCGTAGCGCGTGGCTTGTCTCGCCGTACCCGTAGCGCGTGGCTTGCCTCGCGCTACGTAAAT
>JBDTHH010000516.1:0-5231 GCA_039937055.1 Ktedonobacteraceae bacterium
GGTTGCTTTGCTGTTTGGAAAGGAATTGCGTCAGACAGCCTCAAAATCACGCCGGTTCTGCATCTTAACTATCGGGATACACGAACAGAATTGAGTCAGAATGCGAATCGAATTACGTCAAACGACATTCTTTTCCACAAAATTTGCAGGTAAACCAAACTCGGATGGTAGCTTTATTATAAATGAGCAAGTCAACCACTAGCAAAAAAACACTAAAAACAAGGCAAAAGGAAGTCTGATCAAAATGTATGTGATTTCAGCATGAGAACAACTCAATCCATTTGTATGGCCTTTCCGTGAAGAAGTAAGAATAGTATTTATTTTTCCTTCTAGATGAGTTCACTATGCCAGATAACAAGAGATTGAAAGTTATCTGGCATAGTATGTTCTGGAGATGAAACTACTGATGGACTAACGATCTCAGGACCATTCATTTCTCTCTAGGAGAATGGCATCCTGAGATTAAGGCTGACAAGGATCGGAACCAGCAGTACGCCAATAAATGGAAGACATTCTATCATTCATAGTATCTCCTACGTAGCTTGTCCCGTAGTTGATACATAAGTTAGCCCCACCATAATATGCACCATCCCAAATGCGAATCCATTCGCAATTATAGTAGCCTCCGTCAATAGAGGATAATTGATTATTCCAATTGAAGCCGTTCACTATTGGCATGAGCGCATATCCATAGTTGTTTGATGAACTGCAAGGTGGTCCACTTGTTTGAATACGTAGACTACGTCCTCCAAAGCCCGCATCTTGATACAAGAATGAGATAATGTTAGTGGCATTCGGGATTGTTCTCTGCAAATGTTTGAATGCCTTTATCTCATCTCGAAGGCTAGCATTTGTTGGGAGCCGAAGTCGACCATTGGTAGCAGCAAAAGCGGCTTGGCTGACCGTCTTATAGCACGAAGCTGAGAGGATGTCAGAAGACATTTGCCCAAATTTTATCGGGGCTATTTTTATCACACAATGAGGTCAAAGCAGTGTGCGACAAGTTGCTCTTTGAGGCCCGTATGGCTGGTTACTTCGGTGATGGAAGTAACAGAGGGATTACTAGCGAAGGTGGCGCAGAAGCCTTTGCGAAATAGAGTGCGAAGATCAGCAATAAGTATGTCTATTCCCATATAAGTTTGTGCCCCTTCTATAGAGCTTTCTTCACAAGAGCGCAGTAAGAGAATAGGAAACTAGTAAAGCCTTTCTATCTTCTTTAGGCATGTGGTGTATGCTTTCTGTCGAGATGTGCTTCCCTTAGCTAGAAGGATACAAGAGTATTAATAAAAAGTCAAGAATCGAAAATAGATAAAATATACTCTTACCGTTCGCTTAAATCTGGACGCAATCCCAAGATTCTGATACGCTCATGGCATGAAAGAAGCCTTGAGCATTGAAACCGAAAGAATGGATGATATTCCGTTGTTGCTCACCCACATGCAGCGCATGCGCCTGGCAGAATTGCTGGACAAACACATTCCAGCCCACGGTCAGCGGAAAGGACTGAGCGTGGGTGAACTGAGCGTGGTCTGGCTGGCCCCTATTCTTTCGCAGGCCGATCATCGAATGAATCGCGTGCAAGAGTGGGCCATGCGACGAATGGAAACCTTGCGGGGATGCGGGATGGACACTGTTCGTCAGCAGGATCTGACCGACGATCGGCTGGCAGATATCTTGCGCTTGCTTTCCGATGATATCCACTGGCAGGCGTTTGAGCAAGAACTGATGGGACAATTGCTGCGGGTCTACGACCTGCCTGCAAGCTGTGTGCGTATCGACACCACGACGGCCAGCAGCTATGCCGAGGTGAACGAGCAATGGGTGTTGCAGTTGGGGCATAGGAAAGATCATCGTCCTGATCTGCCTCAACTCACGCTCGTGCTTGCTAGCCTGGACCCGCTGGGTATGCCGCTGGCTACCGAAGTGCTCTCGGGGGAGCATGCGGACGATCCGGTGTATCTGCCCATCATTGCCCGCGTGCGTGACGGACTCCAGCAAAAAGGGCTGCTGTACGTGGGGGATTGTACAATGGCTGCCTTGCAGACGCGTGCGAGTCTTGCCACGCAAGGAGATTTTTCCCTGTGTCCTCTTTCGGCTCTTCAAGCGCCCCCAGAGCAGATACGCCGGGAAGTGGAAACCAAGTGTGCGCAAGGAACCCAGTTGATCGAGGTCTGCCGCAGAGACGAACAGGGAACCAGCACCTGCATTGCTCAAGGAGACGAAACCGTCCAAACCGTGACGGCCCAGGTGGATGGAGAGACGCAGTGCTGGCAGGAGCGTCGCTTGTTGGTCCAATCGATGGCAGCCGCGCGCGCTGCTCAAGCCAGTTTGCAAGAGCGTTTGCAAAAAGCGCAACACGCCTTGCAGGCAGTGACTGCCCGGCGGCAAGGCAAACCCCGCCTGACTATGCGCTCGGAGGTCGAGGAGGCGGTCCAAGCGGTCCTCAAGCAGTTTCGGGTGGAGGGCTTGTTGCAGGTCCAGATTCTGGACCAGGTCCACGAACATCCGGTGAGGGCGTACCGGGGGCGCTTGTCGGGCATGCGCCGCGATCTCACTTTCACGCTCACCAGTTCGCGAGAGGAGACGGCCATTGCCCAGGCGATGAACCAACTCGGCTGGCGGGTCTATGCTACCAACCAGTCCGCCGAACACCTAACGTTGGAACAAGCAGGAGAAGCCTATCGCGATGAGTATCTCGTGGAACGCAATTTTGCCCGTCTCAAGGGCCGTCCGTTGTCCCTGGCTCCGTTGTATGTGCAACGCGATGACCACCGTGTCGGACTGGTCCGCTTGCTCACCCTCGCCTTGCGCGTTCTGACCTTGCTGGAAGGTGTGGTGCGTCAACGCTTGGGTGAGCAGAAAGAGGAACTGGCTGGCCTCTTTGCTGGCAACCCCAAACGGCGGACGGCTCAACCTACGGCTGAACGCTTGCTGGAGGCTTTCCGCGAAGTGACCTTGACGGTCATTTCTGCTCCTGGTTCCGCACAGCGGCATGTCACCCCTCTTTCTCCTCTTCAGCAGCAGATTTTAGCCCTTTTTGGCTTCTCCTCTGCTGTCTATCTTGGGTTAGCTAATGATTCGTAAGATCGATTTGAAATTTAAGCGAACGGTAAGTATACTGCTTGAGGTTGACCCACTTTTGTAGAAGCCCGAAACCTTCGGGTTAACACCTCACTTGCTCATAGGGGGTTTTTTGCATAACCCCCCGAAACGGTGCACTCGGCTTCAACTAGGCAGCTCCTTCATCCACATCGAGATAATGGGGTGACGTGCTAAGGCTTCGATGATTTCCTCCATATTGATGAAATCTGACGCTTTTGTAAACTCATACCGACCATAGAAATTCAGATGTTGCCAGGCCACCGGGGAGATGTGGGCGATGGAGAGCAAGAGATGCTCACAGCCTTCGATTTTGTTCCAGGAGATGCTGCCCACCAGAGTCAAGACTCATTTGGCTAGGTTTCGAAAGCAGCAGGGGAACTGGCTGACAAGCTCTTAGTCTTAGAGGGAGTGTATGAGTCAAACCAGCCCGTCTTCCGAACACGCAGTTGTACCCTGGCTATTGTAACGTATAGCCTGTCTGGCGTCGATAGTGCCTACACGGGTGGCAGGGCCATTGAAAAGTCGCAGGTGTACAGGGTCCGCGTAGGGGCGATGGCCTTTCGCAGGGGTAGGTTCCTTCGAACATCGCCCAAAGGGCTGTACTGCCGCATTTTCGCCGTTCTCTCTGTCGGTAAGACATGACCCTTTTTGCAGGCTCCTGGAAAAGGTGCTGAAAGGGGAAGGTATAATCCGGTGGAAGAGGCACAAAAGGTAGATACCGTCTGCATTGTCAAGTGTTTTGGCTCGATCTTTTCATCGAGCCGGAAAACTGGTCAAAGAGGGAGGCGGTGTTCTGAGCGCAGCCGGTTCCTGCTCGGCCGGACCCCGGCTGAGAAAGACGTCAGCGGCACAGCAAAACAGGCGACTCAGGCCGCCTGGGGGAAGGCTACCGAGGCATCAAAGTCCCGGTCGGTCTTCCAGACGCCGTAGACGATATGGAGCAGCTTGCGCATGATGGCCACCAGCACCACTTTCTTGGGCTTGCCGGCCTCTTGCAGGCGCCGGCCCCAGCGCTGGAAAGCGGGGCTGACGCGCAGGGCGACCAGAGCGCTCATATACAACGTCTGGCGCAAGTCCGGGCGGCCATGCCGATCAATGTGGGGGTGGCCATGCACCGAGGACCCAGAGGAGTGCTCGCTGATGGCCAGCCCCGCCAGCGAGACCAGCGAGCCGACCTTCTCAAAGCGAGCGAGGTCCCCGATATGGGCGAGCAGGCGGGCAGCGGTGAGCCAACCAATGCCGGGAATGGTGCGCAGACGCGTGGAAAGATGCAGCAGAACGCCATGGGCCTTGATGTGCTCTTTGATGCGTTTCTCGCAGGCTTTCAAGCGGGAGCGCAACTCGGCCACATGGCTGAGAACCTGTTCTCTGATCCAGCTATCCATGCGCCCGGCTTCCAGGCGATTGCGCTCTTGACGCAGCATGTGTTGGAGGTCATCGCGATGGTGTAACAACTGGCGCATCTGATGAATGGGTTCTGGCAGCGGGGTCCAGGGGTGAGGGTGCTGCTGCTGGTCCTGGGCATAGCATGCCAGCATGTGCGCATCGAGCTTGTCGGTCTTGCTGCGCGTGTTGTGGCTGCGGCGATAGTCTACCAGCACCGCTGGGTTGAGCACACAGAGGTGATAGCCAGTGGCAAAGAGCGCCTGGCTCAGCGCATCGGAGTAACTGCCGGTGGCTTCCAGCACCACCTTGATCTCGCTGGGGGCTGCCCCACCCGTCGAGAGCTGGAGCCAGGTATCCAGGGCCTGGTGGCCCTCTGGCGTATTAGCAAAGACCCGATAGAAGCTCTGCTGGGGCAGCCGCAGCACGACATCCAGAGTGGCTTTGGCAACATCAATGCCCACCCAAGCACGAGGGTCGGCAAACAGGGGAGTCCTCAAGATACACCTCCTTGCACACAGAAAGACACACACAGATGATAGAATACCCACGAGAAGAGACAGGGTGCGGTTCGCATCATCCTTGGATGCACGCTCATCTCGCCAGAACGAGAGGCGTCAGATACCGTTCGATGTCTACCGATGATCACACGCTGAGGGATCGCATCTACATCACGAGCTTGCTGCTCAGGGGCGAGGTCAGATTCACCTCAGCGTGTTCTCTTCTCCGTTTCCTTCGTAGTATAT
>JBDTHH010000517.1:0-4810 GCA_039937055.1 Ktedonobacteraceae bacterium
CTCGCCGCCCTGTCACTCCCAGGACGGCGAGGCAAGCCACGCGCTACGGGTCTGTCTATGGCGTTGCAGGACTGGCACCATGCGCGGCCAGCTTCGTGGTATCGCGGTAGGAGAGCACCAGCAGGTAGCAGCCAAAGGCCAGGAGCAGGGAAACTTGGGGCAGACTGACGGCGCCGGGTTCAATGGTAACAGGGATCCTTTTCAGGCTCGTTGAGTCGAAACTCACAAGCGGGGTACCGGCGGCATCCAGCCAGGCCTTCTCGCTGCCCCAGAAGCGCAAGTTCTGCCATGTAAAGCTGTCGCCTCCTGACAATAGCAGCCTGCCGCCGCTGCTGGTAAATTTGGGCTTATACAGCGCGATATCCGCGTTGGAAGCGGCCTCGCGAATAGTATTGCGCTGATTGATGATGCCCTCGCGTGTGAAGCGCCAACGCCCATCGGCGGATTCAGCGAGCACGCCATACTTCGTCTCCCAGAGGAGGGTGGCGGCTATCTCATTACCCGCCCGCAGCTCATAGACGCTCTTGAGGGCGTCGGGCTGCATCCATACAAGCTCCTGGCTAGCGATCTCTCCAATCACTCTCATGGTTTTGCTCTCGACCTCCATATATCACGCCAGGGACGGTCCCCGCTCACGCCGGGACCGTCCCTGGCTGGTGCATTGAACACCGATGGTTCACCTATGACTTCAAAGCCGCGATCAAATCTGGTATCAACTTCTCCGCGTTGGGCGTTCCCAGCCCGGTCACCGGATCCCAGCCTGCAACAGCGGCATAGCCCGGCACAGTCACGCTTTTATGCACGGTGTTGTTGCCGGCGGTGATATCACGGAAATCCTGCGCATAGGTGCTTGATGTCGCGAGCTTGTAGAGGCCAAGATTGATGAAACCCAGGGGATGGCCAGCCACCTGGTCGGCGATAGCCGCAATACCAGACCACAATGGCGCGCTGGCGCTGGTGCCCCCTACCAGGCTCCAACCACCATTAAAGTAAAAGGCCAGCCCGGTCTGCGGGTTCGCGGCGGCCGAGACATCGGGCACGCCACGGCGCTGATTAAGCTGGTCCTGCACGGCGGCCGGAAGCAGCTTCTGGTAGACAGGTTGCGGGAAAAACTTGCTAAAGCCGCCACCGCTATCGGGCCAGGCAGTCTCCGTGAGCGTACTCCCACTATGGACCAGCGAGGTGCCGCCAACGCTCGTAATCCAGGGATCGTCGGCCGGGAAACTGGTGGTCGGCGTGGACGAGAGCCTGGTACCCTTCAGATCTGTAAAGTCGCTGGCCCCATTATCACCCGAGGAGCCGAAGAAGGTGATCCCCTGCTGCGTAGTGGCCTGGTGGAACAGGGTGTCCCACTTCTGGATCTCCTGTTGGCCAACCTGGTCCTGCAGTGTGACTTCAGAGGCACCCCAGCTTTGCGAAATGATGTTGCCCAGATGGTTATCGAGAGAGTACTTCACCAATGCCCGAAATTCGGGCAGGCCAATGATACCCTCGGTTTCCGCCACCGGGCTGACCAGCACGACGATATGCGCGTCCGGCGCGATGGCATGCATAATCTGCACATCCAGCTCGGTCTCGCCGGCCCAGCCACTTCTATCGCCATTCGGATCGGATGGCTGAACGTTCTTCAGCGGCTCAATAACCTGGACGGTGATCGGCGGGAGGCCAAATTGTTTATCAAACATATCCATGTCCTGCTGCAGCGTCGGACTGCCGAAGGAGACAATATCCACTATCGTCTGCCCCTTGCCAGTAAAGCCGTGCTCGATCAGCGACTCCACGCCATAGGCCACACGCAACTGGTGCGGAGTGTAGCAGTACACGTCTGGGGAACTGAAAGGCAGAGTGGGACAGGTATCAATCTGAGTTGGCGGCGCGTCCGTGGGCACCGCTGTACGTACCGTAGTGGAGGTCGGAGCGGTTGTTGTGGCCCCACCGCCTCCCGGAGAACTACAGGCAACCAGTAGAAGGCCTAATACGACTATAGGAAGCATCCGCTTCCAGGTATGTATGGACATAAAAACTCCTCTATACTCCTGTTTTAAGCGCCGCGATCAGGTCGGGCAGCAGTTGACTGGCCTGGGGCGTACCACAGCCGGTGACGGCATCCCAGCCCGCGACCGCCTGGTAACCCTGGATACTGACACCATTGCGGTTGACACTGTTATCACCACTGGTGACATCGCGGAAATCTTGCTGCGCATGTGTCGACGCAGCTAGCTTGTACAGACCCGGATTGATGAAGCCCAGGGGGTGGCCCGCCATCTGGTTCGCGACAGCGATCAGCCCGGCCCACAAAGGCGTGCTGGCACTGGTACCACCCACCTGCTCCCATTGCCCGCTGAAGTAGAAGGCCATACCGGTCGCCGGATCGGCATCGGCGGCGATATCCGGGATGCCACGCCGTCCATTGAGCATAGATTGCACCGAAGCTGGCAGGTTCTTCTGGAAGTCGGGCTGCGGGAAAAACTTGCTCATACCGCCGCCGCTACCGGTCCAGGCGCTTTCAACAAAACCGCCGCCAGGGGTATGCCTGAGCGCTGTGCCACCAACGCCTGTCACCCAGGGCACATCGGCCGGAAAATTGACGGTAGCGGTCGGCGCCAGCTTTGTGGCGGCAATATTGGCCCAATCGGTGGCGCCGTTATCGCCTGAGCCATTGACGATGGTAAATCCCTGCTGGGTAGTGATCTGTTTATAAAAGTTGGTGTAGGTATTGACAAGCTGCCGCCCAGGGGCATCGGCAAGCGTGGCCTCGGATGCCACATAGCTCTGAGAGAAGATCTGACCCAGGTGATGCGCGACGGCATACTGCTCTAATTTCAGAAATTCGGGCAGGCCAACGGTCCCCTCGGTCTCATCGACCGGGCTGGTCATGACAACGATGCCAGCATCTGGCGCCATGGCATGAATGATCTGCACATCCAGCTCTGTTTCGCCCGCCCAGCCAGCCATATCATTATTGGCCGGGTTAAACGGTACCGTCCCCAACGGTGAAACAACCTGAATGGTGACCGGCGGGAGGCCAAATTGCTTGCTGAACACGTCCATGTCTTGCTGCAATGTGGGGCTGCCGTACGACACAATGTCGATCACCGTCTGCCCCTTGCCCGTGAAACCGCGCTCCGTCAGCGCTTCCAGGCCATACGCTACGCGTAGCGCATGCGGAGTGTAGCACGTAGAAAGAGTCTTGAGCGGAACAGGGCAGATGTCTGCCGTCGCGCTGGTTGGCGATGGCCTGGGGAGAGGCGCCACTGCCGGCGTACTGGTTGGACTGCTGCTGGCAGGGGCGCTGCCAGCAGCGCCACACGCCGCCAGCAGGAGGCACAACGCCAGCAACGCCGGGACCCAGGATCTAAAACGCATGTCAGCATGCTCCTTGTATATTTTTTGCAGGATTCCACGCATTCACTCTGTGCGTGATGAGAACGGCAAGCCAGGTAGAAACAGAAACATTGCTATTATATAACGAATATGATCCTTTTTCGCGTTTTTTTCAGCGAGGATCTTCCCTTGTGACATGGATTATACGTTCAGTACCATAGTCCTACAGGCTGCCTGGCATGCTTGACTCTCTATTTCACAAGAGGTACATTCAAACTGAACGGAACGCGGAGATACTGCGCATCAGTGTACATGCGTGCTGATGCTACTCTAACCGAATCGGAGACAGAGTATGTCGTCATTTGATGATCGTCGAGATAGTGCTGGTGCCAGGCAAAGCCCCATTGGCGGCCCGGTACAGATCCCAGGACTTGTCAGCCAACATTCCCCCGCGGATCAATTGCCATTCTCCGGCCAGCTTTCAGCACCTGGAAACGGCACATCCTATCCGCCAGAATATACTGCGGCTCCTGCTGTTACTCGTGCGCTCTCACCTGACCCTATTTCGACGCCAGGGATCAGTGATCTGCAATCTGGACCTGTTTCTGAGCCTGGTATCACACGTCAACTACCCGGACCTGTTTCTGAATCTGGGATAACACGCCAACTGCAAGGATTTCACTCCTCACCGGGGGTGACGCGCAACCTCTCCGAGGCGCAAACAGGGGCGCTCCTGCCTGCCACAAACGGCCCGGTGGCGCGCGCGCCGATTGTGATTCGGGGAGGTGGCAAGAAGCGGCAAGAAGCGATCCCGCGTTCGCGGAAACGTCGCGCGCTTATCCATACGTCGGTTATGGCTTTCATCGTGTTGATCCTGCTGGGAACTCTGCTGACGGTCCTACCTGAAGGCGCGACTGGGGCAAACGGCTTTAACCCGTTCAAATCGGCCTGGGGCCTGGTGAACGGCAATGGCAGTAACGCAAGCAAGATCGCGATGCAGGCAGCAACGGTGACGGCGGTCACCCAGGACGGATACGACCACGGAAATCAGAACTACGCGGGCCTGCCAGCACCTCCTCCTGGTGGCAGCTCTCTCAATCGCTTCGCTTATGGACAATGCACCTACTGGGCTAACATGCGCTACCACCAGTTGAGCGGCCAGTGGGTGTCGTGGCGAGGGAACGCCTATCAGTGGTCCTATGGCGCCCGCGCCTCCGGCTGGGTTGTTTCGGCCACCCCCAGAGTACCTTCGATCATGGTCTTGCAGCCAGGCGTCCAGGGTGCGGGAGGCTACGGGCATGTTGCAGTCGTCGAGCGCATCAACTCCGATGGCAGTGTCTACACCAGTAACTACAACTGGTACTCGAACGGCGGCTGGAACAGATTGTCCTACGTCACATTCCAGCCCGGTCCCGGCGTATCTTTCGTCTGGCATCCATAGATTTGAATATATAGAATCCGTAGGGGCGCGGTTTACAAGCCCGCC